>JAISHP010000075.1 GCA_031262545.1 Candidatus Ancillula hodotermitis
AAACCCCGGACTTGCCAAACCATCGGCGGCAGAGTTGGATGAACACGGAATTGATATTATTTACCCATATTTTACTTTAAAAGAAAAAGAGCATACTGCACTGAGGGTTTATCAAGAATTTGCTCGCTTCGGCGTTAGCAAAGAAGAGGCAGCAGAGGCGGTTCGAAAGGGGTATGAAGAAGATAAGAATTACAAGCAAGATATCATTAATGAAGGCAAACGTGCGATTGAGTATGCTAAAGAACATAATTTGATGGCGGTGGTTTTGGCTGGAAGGCCTTACCATGTTGATCCGGAGATAAATCATGGAATTCCTGAAGCAATTACAGCTCTAAAGATGGTTGTTCTCTCAGAAGATGCTGTAGCAGGAATGTTTGAGCAAGCCGTAGACAAAGGGGAAATGGAGAAGATTATTCGTCCGTTAAGGGTTGTTGATCAGTGGGGATATCATTCAAGACTTTATAAGTCTGCAGCTTTTGTTGCTCAATATAATAACCAAGATAATAAACCTAGTGATGATTCTGGTCAAGTGTCTCAAGAGAATAAGTTGAATATTAAACTTGTTCAATTAAATTCGTTTGGCTGCGGTTTAGATGCTGTTACAACAGATCAAACTGCAGAAATTCTCCAACATTTTGGTGACATCTATACTGTCTTGAAGATTGATGAGGTTTCAAATTTGGGAGCGGCAAAAATTCGTTTGCGCTCGCTAAAAGCAGCTGCTGAAGAAAGAGATAATGCTTTAGATGTAGAGGCTTTAAAAAATACCTCAAAAAATATCTCGCAAAATAAAAGTATAGCAATAAAAGAGCAACAAAAGTCGAATAACTTAGTTGGAAAAGTTGATATGTATGGGAAATCTCGTGGTGAATTTACTGTGGAGATGAAGAATAAAAATAAAATTATTTGCCCACAGATGCACCCTGTTCCTTTTAGGCTGATCCAACCTATATTTTCAAGAATGGGTTACGATTTAGATGTCCTAGAAAAAGTAACTAAAGAAGATATTGAAGTTGGTTTGCGATATGTAAATAATGATTCTTGTTATCCTGCAATTATTGTAATTGGACAATTAGTTAATGCTTTTGAATCAGGAAAATATGATCCAGCTCACACATCTGTCATTATTTCACAAACTGGGGGAATGTGCCGGGCGACAAATTATGCGTCTTTACTTCGTCTAGCTTTGGCTAATGCTGGCTATGGCGATGTTATTGTTTTTACGATTTCAACACAAGGCTTAGAAAAACATTCGGGCTTTAAGCTAGGGCCATCAGCTTTAATTTGGGCGATTCGAGCCTTGTTCTTGGGTGATCTACTACAAGAATTAATTTTGCGAACTAGACCGTATGAGCAAGAAAAAGGTGCGGTTGATGCTGTTTATTGGAAATGGAATAGTATTCTTTGTGAATGGATTGGTGGAAAAAGAAGGGGCTCGTATAAAAAGTTTGTTAAACAAATTGTTAAAGATTTTGATTCAATCCCTTTAAAAAATGTTCCAAGAAAACCTAGAGTTGGAGTAGTTGGAGAGATTTTAGTTAAATATCATCCTGATGCTAATAATCATGTTTTAGATGTGATTGAAGCTGAAGGTTGCGAAGCAGTTCTTCCTGGAATGATTGAGTTTATGACAAATAAGCTTTATATTGCACATTGGAATTGGAATAATATTGCTCGTGGTTCAAAAGCTGGAACAATTTTTAAGCCTTTGGCAACTAAAGTTGTTGATATGTATCGGCGACCAATTATTGCAGCTTATTCTAAATCAAGTAAATATCAAGGGAGTCAAAAATTTAAAGCTTTAGGAGACATGGATGAGACTATTCGCTCAGCACGAACTGTTACATCAATTGGAGTTCAGGCTGGCGAAGGCTGGCTTTTAACTGGCGAGATTATAGAATTGATTAAACATGGAACCCCAAATGTTGTTTGCGCTAATCCTTTCGCTTGCTTACCAAATCACGTAACAGGTAGAGGAATGTTTCAGGAAATTCGTCGGCAACATCCTGAGGCAAATATTGTTTCTATTGACTATGATCCTGGTGCAAGTGAGGTAAATCAATTAAATCGAATTAAATTAATGATTACAACAGCTAAAGAGAATCATTTTGAAAAAGGGGCGGTATAATATATTTATGGATATTACGACTTTGGTAAAAAAGATAACAGTTGGATATGTTGGGTTTGGTATTAGTGCACTTTTATTTGCTGTTGCACATGTATTGAATTTACCTGTATGGTTTGATTTAACAGGAACTATATTTGCCACTGTTGCTGGTGGATGGGTTTGCGGTTTAATTGTCGGAATTTTAGTTTCGCTCTTTTTGTGTATCTATTTCATGTCTTGGCAATCAATCTTCTTTTTTGGAGCTGTTTTGTTTCCTGTTATTGTTACTTGGCTATTACTCGGTAAAAAATTCCGTATTGAAAAAATGACAACTAAGAAATTTCTGATTGGCTGGTTTGATATTGGCATGACAAAAGTTGCTTTAGTTCTCTTGACAAATGTTGTCATTTGGTCTATTTCAGGAATGCATTTTACTAATGACGCTTGGTCAGAAACATTTTCTAGTTTCTTTATCAATAATCTAGGAGCTGGGACAACATTGGCTGCTGTTTTAGCAATTATTTTGACAAATATTATTGATATGTTGGTTGTTTATCCACTTGCTATGATTGCAGTTGCAACATATTTCAAGCATGTTGAAAATTCAAAAATAATTGAAGCAGTGCGGACTGCTAAACAACCTGTTGAAACAAACGAAACAAAAAAATAATTTTTTAACTCTTTTAGGTATAAGTAAAATTGACAGTGTTATATACTGACAAGTATAATATTTAAGTATTACTAGCAAAGTGCTAGGTAATATTTTTTATAAAATATAAAATATTGGTTAATTGAAGAAAGGACCAAAATATGGCAAAAGAAGTAACAGGCTTTATTAAGCTACAAATTCCAGCAGGTGCAGCAACTCCAGCTCCTCCAATCGGACCAGCTCTTGGTGCTAACGGTGTAAACATCATGGATTTCTGTAAGGCATATAATGCTGCAACAGAAGATAAAAAGGGTCAAATTATCCCTGTAGAAATTACTGTTTACGAAGATAGAACATTTACATTTGTTTTAAAAACACCACCTTGTGCAGAATTAATTAAGAAATATGCTAAGATTAAGAAAGGTGCTGCTAATCCACTAACAGATCATGCTGGAGATTTAACAATGGCTGATGTTCGTGCGATTGCAGAAATCAAAATGCCTGATTTAAATGCTAATGATTTAGATATGGCTGATAGAATAGTAATGGGAACTGCCCGTAGTATGGGTGTCCATATAGCTGACTAAATCACGAACTTTAAATTTTTCCATTCGGAGCAGAACTTAAGTTCAGCACCGCTCATGGAGAAAATCTAAATTTCATCAATTTATTCTAGCTATATGTTTTAGAAATTTAGAAGTTTTGTGATTGTAAAAGTATTTTTTGAAATAAATTTCAAAAACGCGGAAGGGTTTGATCGCCCAATCTACCGCGACCATAATATAATAGTAAAAGGAGATAGATATGGTAAAAAGATCAAAGAGCTGGAAAGAAGCTTCAGCTAAAATAGATAAGACAAGAGAATATACAGTTCAAGAAGCTGCGGATTTGCTAAAAAGTTTGCCAGCTAAAAAGTTTGATGAAACTGTTGAGGCTGTATTTTGCTTAGGAGTTGATCCTCGTAAGGCAGATCAGGCAATTCGTGGAACTGTTAATCTTCCTAATGGAACAGGTAAAACATCTAAAGTTGTTGTTATCGCTCAAGCTGCTGCAGCTGAAGCTGCTAAAGGGGCAGGAGCTGATGAGGTTGGTTCTGATGAATTAATTGCTAAGATTCAAGGTGGATGGACTGATTTCGATGCTGTTGTTGCAACACCTGATATGATGGGTAAAGTTGGACGCTTAGGAAAGATCTTAGGTCCAAGAGGTTTAATGCCTAATCCTAAATTAGGAACTGTAACTATGGATACAGCAAAAGCAGTTTCTGATATTAAAGGTGGTAAGATTGAGTTCCGTGTTGATAAGAATGGAAATCTTTCATTCATTATCGGCAAAGTTTCTTTTGACTCTGCAAAATTGGCTGAAAACTTTAAAGCTGTTGCTGATGAAATTATGCGTTTAAAGCCAACAACTTCAAAAGGACGTTATGTTCAAAAAGTAACTATGGCTTCAACAATGGGCCCTGGTATTCCTTTGGATACATCAGTTTACCAAGGTTAATTTAGTTTATAATTGAATATTTGCTTTAGCATTTTGACAGTTTCGTAAAGTTCTTGATATAATGTTAAAGTAATGGCCCTGTAGCTCAGTTGGTTAGAGCGCCGCCCTGTCACGGCGGAGGTCGACGGTTCAAGTCCGTTCAGGGTCGCTAGTTCGTTTGTTTTTATTTTCGGACTAGAGCGAGTGGCTCTGTAGCTCAGATGGTAGAGCGTCCGCCTGAAAAGTGGAAGGTCACCGGATCGATACCGGTCGGAGCCACCACTGCACCCGTAGCTCAATGGATAGAGCGTTTGTCTACGGAACAAAAGGTTGGAGGTTCGAGTCCTCTCGGGTGCACTTTATTTTTCTATATTTTAAATTTGTTTTTCGCATAAAATATGTAAATTTGTTATAATATTAACCTATGGTAAAACTCCCTCTGAAGAAAAAAATTATTACTTTTATTGTGGCGTTTTTTGCTATTGTGATCAGTGTTTTTGGGACGATGTTTTTAGCTGTAGCTTCTGGGAGAGCAGATAGTGATGAAAGTGGAGCTAGTGTAAGTCGTTCGTTTGAATTGAATCAACGTTTAACGGGTGTTACTGATGAAAATATTTCAATTAAAACTGCAACTTCTGGAGCTTGGTCTGTATCATCTTTAACTGCACCATTTACGAATAAACATACAATTCCTGTCCGCTCTAGCAGTGACCCTTTACCTCGCTCAAGCTGGGGTCCTGGAAAATCTTTAATGTCAACCATGCCTGGTAATGGCTATGTTCCTGGTCAGTGTACTTGGTATGCGTATAATAGAAGATGGCAGATGGGGCGTCCAATTGCAGGCACATGGGGAGATGCTGGAGCTTGGAGTTATGCAGCTTTAAGTCAAGGTTGGATAGTTAATAATACTCCTGAAGTCGGTGCAGTGATTGTATTTAGCGGAGGACAAGATGGAGCTGGTTATGTTGGACATGTCGGAATCGTTGAAGAATTAGGGACTGATAATTCAGTTCATATTTCGGAAATGAATTACCTTGGAGCATATAACTATAATGAGAGATGGATTTTGAATGCCAGTAGTCATAAATATATTCATTAATGACTAAATTGGCTTGAAGGGTTTGAAGGAAAGAAGAATGAAGCATTTACCATTAAAAAATATTAGGCGTGAAAATTTGGTTAAAACAGTTATAGTTGTAATTTTTGCAATTTTACTGATAATTTTTGTTACCAATCGAGTTATGGCTGAGCAAAAACAACATTCAGAAAGAGTTGATACAAGTGAAGGTGTTGGAATTTCTAAAACATTTGAAATTAACCAAAAGAATTCTAGAATAACTTCAGAGTCAACAACTGTAACTGCAAGTGATGGTGATTGGAATTTACAAAGTTTTTCGAAAGGATTTACAAATCAGGCTCAGTTAGATGCTGAACAAAAAGCCGTAGCTGCGGTTCAAAATCACGATTCAGCAAAATCTACATATGCAGCTTCCTCTCAAGCGAAACCTTCAAATGTTAACACAAGCTCTTGGAGAGCTGTGGCCCCTCCTGTTTCTGGGAATAAATATACCCCAGGCTATTGTACTTGGTATGCATATAATCGGCGAGCTTTTATTGGGCGCCCAATCAAGAATCAGTGGGGAAATGGAGGAGAGTGGCATAACCATGCTGGTGCTGACGGATATAAAGTGAACCATACTCCTGAAGTTGGAGCAGTTTTAGAAATGTCAGGGCATGTTGCAGTCGTTGAAGCTGTTGGGAAAAATAATACAGTATTTATTTCCGAGATGAATTGGAAATGGACTTTATATCGTTATAATACTCGTTGGCTTTCAAATGCTACAAGATTCTGGTATATTCACTAACTCACGTATAATATTAAAGTATGGGTTTTGTTAATAGAAAATTTAATAGAAAATGTAGCGCAGTTTTTGTTGTTATATGTTGTTTGTCTGTAATTTTGTCAGTTTCTTTAGTGGTTTCTCAAATAATATTTTCTGAAAAGTATGCTAGCGCTGAAACAAGCTCAAAAAGTGTTGATGATTCTTCAATAGCTATTTTCGGAGATTCTTATTCATCAGGAGCTGGTTTAGTTGGTGATTACTATGATCAGGATTGCTTAAAATCGCATAATTCTTATGGTGAATTAATAGCAGCGGATAGCAATGTTAAAGGCGAAGCGGTTAATTATTCTTGTGCTGGAGATGTTGTTTCTGATATTGCTGGTCAAGTTTCGAAGTTCAATCAGGGGGCACAAGTCCCAACAGTTGCTTATATGACAATAGGTGGGAATGATGTTGGTTGGACAAATGTTATTCAAGATTGTCTGATGTTAAATGCTGATTTAGGCGGAACTCTTGGTAGTGTAGCTGAAGGGACAGTTAATAAAATGCTACCAGGTTGCCAAGTACCAGCTGATTCTTCGGCAGAGTCTGTTCAGAATGCGGTTAATTTAATTTCAGGAACAAAAAATTTAGCGAACGGTAAAACTTTAAAGCAGTCATTGATTGATGCGTATAAAAATGTTGATTCAGCAATAAATTCATCAGCTATGCTTGCAAAGCGTAATGGGAACCGTGCAAAAATTGTAATTTTACCTTATGGGCATTTACTTGAAGAAGGTATTGATTGTACAAATGGTAAGATGTTTACAGATACAGCAAATCAGGCATTATTAGCGGCAATTAATGCATATATTCAAACTCTTGGTATGAGCTCAATGGTAAGTGTTAATTCAGTATCTATTGATATTAATCCAGAGGTCGTTACTATGTTGTCAAAAATTAATGATTCACTTGATGATTTAATTTCTGTGGCTGTGACTGAAACTCAAAATGAATTAGGTAATGATTCAATTTTTTATGCTGATCAAGTTAGAGATGTTACAGTTGATCATAGTGCATGTACTTCCGAAAATTATATTAATAAGATTGATTTTACAAAATTGTTAGTCAATCCGGTTAGTGTAAATCCAAGTCCATCGAGTGTTCATCCTAACCTAACAGGAAATCAAAAAGAAATGGCAGCACTACTTAATGAATTCCCTCATCAATCTGCTGTAAACCCAATTCCGGTTAATCCAACACCAGTAGATCCTCAACCAACTTCAGTTAGTGTTTCTAAAACTTCGTTGAGCTTGAAACAAGGTGGGACTTATCAACTAACTGGAACTGCTAAATCAACTGCAGGAACTCTATCTTCAGCTAACAAGAAGTTAACTTGGTCTAGTTCTGATAAGAGTATAGTAAGTGTAAGTTCAACTGGAAAAGTAACTGCTAATAAAGTTGGAACAGCAACTATTACTGTTAGAACGGTTAATGGTAAAACTGCTAAATGTCAAGTAACTGTTATTCTTCCAACAGCCAAAAAGGTCTATAAAAATAACTTTAAAGATATTAAAAACTATAGTGGATTTAAATCAAATATAGTTTGGATGTATAACCATGGTGTTACAACTGGAACAGATAAAACTCACTATAATCC
>JAISHP010000101.1 GCA_031262545.1 Candidatus Ancillula hodotermitis
CGTATCTTCAGAATATCAAGATAAAGCCCATGCTGAAGGAATGTCTGTTCACGAATATTTGACAGAGTTAGCTGCCAAACAAAATGTTGGAGAGCATGGTTTATTGGCACTTGATTGGCATTCTGGAAATAGATCTGTTTTGGTTGATCAAAGATTATCTGGACTAATTTTAGGTTTGACTTTGCAGACTAAACCTGAAGATCAGTATCGAGCTTTAATTGAAGCGACAGCTTTCGGTGCTCGTAAGATTGTTGAAACTTTCAATCAAAATGGTGTTCCTGTGACAGAATACGTAATTTCTGGTGGTTTAATTAAGAATAAAATGTTAATGCAGATTTATTCTGACGTTCTAAATATGCCTCTTTCTATTACTGTTTCTAAACAAGGTCCAGCTTTAGGTTCTGCGATTCATGCTGCTGTAGCTGCTGGATTTTATCCTGATGTGATTTCGGCTGCTAAAGTAATGGGTAAGAAGATCGAAAAAGCTTATTCACCTATTCCTGAAAATGTAGAGGCTTACAATGTAATTTATGATCAATATTCTAAATTACATGATTATTTCGGTCGTCTTTTTGGTTCAAATAATGAAACTGAGAACCACAATCCAGTAATGCATTACTTAAAAGATATTAAAGATTCTGTATTCAAAGAGAAAGAAGGTAAATAATGAAATTAAGTGATTTTCCTCAAGAAGTTCAAGATGAAGTTGCAACAACTCGTAAAATAGTCTGCGATTTACACCAAGAATTAATTAACTGGGGATTGGTTATGTGGACAGCTGGAAATGTTTCACAACGTTTAAAATCAGCTGATTTATTTGTAATTAAACCTAGTGGTGTAATGTATTCAGAATTGACACCTGAATCTATGGTTGTTTGTGATTTGGATGGCAATTTAATTGACGGAACGAGAAAACCAAGTTCTGACACAGCTTCACATGCTTATGTATATAGAAATATGCCAGATGTTTATGGTGTAACTCATACTCATTCAACTTACGCAACAGCTTGGGCTGCTAGAGGTGAGGAAATTCCTTGTGTTCTAACCATGATGGGTGATGAATTTGGCGGACCTATTCCAATTGGACCTTTCGCTCTAATTGGTGATGATTCAATTGGTAAAGGAATCGTTGACACTTTGCAAGATTCAAAATCTCCAGCTGTTTTAATGCAGAATCATGGACCTTTTACAATAGGAAAAGATGCTGAAGCTTCTGTAAAAGCTGCAGCTTTGACTGAAGAAGTTGCAAGAACAGTTCATATTGCTCGTCAAGGTGCAATATACTCAAAAGTTCTACACCCAACTAAACATAAAGATTTAATAAAGATCCCTCAAGAAATGATTGATTCCTTGAATGATCGTTATACAAATGTTTATGGACAATAAAATTAATGGAAAATATAGAAAGGAAAATATAATGAAAAATCCATTTGAAGGCAAAGAAGTTTGGTTCTTTGTTGGAAGTCAAGACCTCTATGGGGAAGAGGCATTAAGACAAGTTGCTGAGCAATCTAAAGTTATTTGTGATTATTTTAATCAACAAGATATCATTCCAGCTAAAATTGTTTTAAAACCAACCCTAAAATCATCTGATGCAATTCGTGAAGCATTCCTAGAAGCAGGTGCTAATGAAAATTGTATAGGTATTATGTGCTGGATGCATACATTCTCACCAGCTAAGATGTGGATTCGTGGTTTGCAAGTAAATAACAAACCATTATTACAATTGAATACACAACTAGATAAGGAAATTCCTTGGGATGTTATGGATATGGATTATATGAATCTAAATCAGGCAGCTCACGGTGATCGTGAATTTGGATTTATTGTTTCACGATTGAATATCCCTCGTAAAGTTGTTGTTGGTCACTATACAAATGATGATGTTTGTAAGAATATTGGAATTTGGACACGTGCTTGTATCGGTTGGTATGAGATTAACCACTTGAAAGTTTGCCGTATTGGTGATAATATGCGTAATGTGGCTGTGACTGAAGGTGACAAGACTGAAGCTGAAAAAGTATTTGGTGTTTCTGTTAATACTTGGTCTTCAAATGAATTGGCTGCAAAGGTTCACGAAGCATCTGATGAACAAGTAAATAAGATTGTTGATGAATATCTTGATGGACGCTATGAAGTTGCACCAGAATTACAAAGAGATGGAGCTCGTTTTGAGTCGTTGGTGGATGCTGCACGTATTGAAGCAGGTCTTCGTAATTTACTAGAAGAAAATGACTGCATGGCTTTGACGGATAATTTTGAAGACTTGGCTGATCTTAAACAACTTCCAGGTATTGCAACTCAACGCTTATTTGAGGATGGTTATGGATTTTCAGCTGAAGGTGACTGGAAAACTGCAATTTTAGTACGCGTTGCTAATGTTATGGGATACGGTCGTCCTGGTGGAGCTGGTTTGATGGAAGATTATTGTATGAACTTCGTTGAAGGACAACAAGCAATTCTTGGTGCTCATATGCTTGAGGTTTCACCAACTTTGACTGATGATAAACCTCGTTTGGAGATACATCCTTTAGGTATTGGTGGGAAAGAAGATCCAGTTCGTTTAGTATTCAACGCAACTCCAAAAGAAGATGCTATGGTTATTGCTTTGAGTGATTTTAGAGATCGCTGGAGATTGGTTTTGAATATGGTAAACGTTATCAAACCTTATCACGACTTACCAAAACTACCTGTTGCACGTGCTCTTTGGCAGCCAAAACCAAGTTTGCCTGTTTCAGCTGAATGCTGGCTTAGAGCCGGTGCTGCTCACCATACTGTAATGGTAACTAGTACTTGTCGCAAGGTTTGGGAAGATTTCGCTAGAATTGCTGATGTAGAACTTGCTGAGATAGATGAAAATACGACTGTTGCACAATTTGAGAAAGATCTTAAATTAAACAATGCGTACTATAAGTTTGAAAATGGTTTTTAAATAATTTGAATATAATTTTCGCTCTTTCTTGACTTTTGGCTGGGGTGGTGCTTAGCACAGCTCCAGCCAAAAGTCGGCGAAAACATCAAAATTTATTATATAAATTAATTTAAAAAAAGATTTTAAGGAGAAAAAATGGAAAATCAAAATAGTGTTCACAAGGGATACATCAAGACTTATTTAAGCTACGGTTTTGGTGGCTTTGGTCACGACGTTCTTTATGCGGTTATGTCAACATATTTTATTATGTTCGTAACTTCACAGCTATTTACAGGAGCTAACGCAAAATGGGTTGTTGTTATTACAACTATAATCACAGTTTTGAGATTAGCAGAAACTCTAATTGACCCTATTATTGGTTCGGTTGTTGATAATACTAGGACGAAAATAGGTAGATTTAAACCTTGGATTTTGATAGGTGGTCTACTTTGGGCTGTCTTGCTTTGTTTCTTATTTACATCAATTTTCGGTGTGGCTGATTCAAATCCTATGATGTATGTTTGTATTTTCGCCGTTGTTTACTTAGTAATGGATATTTCATATTCATTCAAGGATTCAGCTTATTGGGGAATGCTTTCTTCATTATCGACTAACTCAAGAGTTCGTAATAATATCGGAACTGCTGCTCGTGTTGGTTCAACATTGGCACAAGGTTTAACAATGGTTGCTGTTGTTCCTGTTGTTAAATTCTTCTCAGTTGGCAATTTCGCGGCTGATGACTCAATGCAAAATCGCCAAGGTTGGTTCTTGTTTGCTGTATTGACTTGTACTATCGCTTTTATTTCAGCTATTGTTGTTGCTTTATTTGTGAATGAAAGTAAAGATGCAGTTCGTTCTGATGAAAAATATTCAACAATGGATGTTTTCAAAACATTAGCTAAAAATGATCAATTGATGTGGATTGGAGCAAGTTACATTTTGCTTTGCTTGGGTCAATTAGTTACTCAGTCACTACTTCTTTATTACTTTACATATATAAAGGGTGATGCAGGAATGTTCGCAATATGCGGATTTATTCAAGTTGCAGCTGGTTTTGTTTCAGTTATTATTTTTCCAACTCTTTCTAAGATTTTTGGGCGTAAGACACTATATATTGCATGTATTTGTTTGATGCTAGTAGGATACATTATCTGGATTTTTGCTGATTCTTCGGCATTGCTTTCTTATGTTGGATATTTATTCTTTATTGCACCATATCCAATGTTGTTCTTATGTGTAATGTTGACAATTGCGGATACTGTTGAGTATGGACAGTGGAAGAATGGAACTCGCGCAGAATCTGCAACATTGGTTGTTCGCGTTATGTGCGACAAGATTGGTGGAGCTATCTCAAATGCTGTTGTTGGTTTTGTTGCTGCTGCTTGCGGAATGGTTGGAGTTGCTTCTCAAGGGGAATGGTCAAATGCACTAAATGGCGATACATCAAGTGCTGCACTGACCTTCAAACTTGTTTGGTTGCTAGTTCCAGGAATTTTGCTAGCTGTATCTGCTATTATGTATAAATTCAAGGTTCACATGGATGAAAGTATGCATGCTAAGATCGTTGCAGAACTTGAAGAAGATGTTAAAACTGGTCACAAGCCAGAAGCAGGTGAGCGTTCAATTAGAGACTTACTTGTAGATCGTATTGATTAATCAGTAATAAAAAATAAAATTAGACACCCCGCTTTTTGGCGGGGTGTTTTAATGTTCAGGATATAATATTTATATGTCTAAACTTGGTAATGAAAAAGAGATTGAACTTAATGGTTCGTTTGGTGTTGCTCATCTTTTGATTGGTGAAGTTGGTGCGACTTTGCATCAATATTATTATATTACGCCTGAAGGCGATAGAGTTGATATTACAATGCCATATGGTGATCAAATTGCTCCTGCTTCTTGCGGATGTATACTAGCTCCTTGGCCAAACAGAATTGAAGATGGAAAATATTCTTTTGAAGGCAAAGATTATCAATTACCAATTACAGAAATTTGGAGCAATAATGCTAGTCATGGCTTAGTATTTTATCAAAATTGGAATTTAGAAATTGAAGAAAATCGGATTATTGGTAGACTAAATTTGCCACCGACTAAAGGATATCCTTTTGAAGTTAATTTTACTGTTGTGTATTCATTGGAAATCAGAAATAATGACAATAAAGAATTTCCTTCTTTGGGAGTAAAATTTATAGCTGAAAATACTGGTTCTGAAAATGCGCCTTTTGGGTTAGCCTTCCATCCTTACTTTTCAACGCGAAATTTTCTAAGCACTGAAGCAGTTCTCACTTTAAAAGCCGAATCTAAAGTTTCAACAACTGATAGGCTTTTACCAAATGGCGTTGAAAAGGTTATAGGGACTGATTTTGATTTAAGCTCAGAATCAAAAAGTCTTGGAGAGCGGGTTTTTGATACCGCTTTTGTTGATGTTGAATTAGATAAAGATAATAAGGCTCATGTTTTATTAAAAACCCCAGATAATGCAAAAACTGATATTTGGGGAGATTCAACTTTTAAGAGTTTTCAGGTTTTTACTGCTAGCTCTCTAAAAGGATTTGAAAATGCTGTAGCGGTTGAGCCTCAAACTTGCTATGCAAATGCTTTTAATACTGGTGATTTATTATTGACACTAAAGCCAAATCAACAATATGTTGGCGAGTGGGGACTTGACTTTTCTAAATAATTAAATTAGTTATAATGAGTAAGAAGAAAAAGCATTATGGAATTCCTGAAGTAGAAAATATTTTACCTAAAACTACTTTACCAATTTGGGATATGCATTGCCATTTGGATATGACTGTGCATTTTGTTGAAGATATTCAAAAAGATGTTAAAGAACGGCATCCTGATTATCCTGAAGTTCATATTCCTACTTTGCAAGAATTAGTTTCAATCTCGCAAAAAGCGAATGTGGGTGGGGTAATTCATTGCGCTTGTGAAATTGATGATATAGATAATATAAGTAATGTTTTGGATTCTCTGTCAGCTAAAGATTCAAATTTTGGTGTTTTAGGGGCAGCCGCTATTCATCCTAATGAGGCTGCTTTACATCAAAAAATAACAGACCCTTCGCCAGATGGACTTGTTCCAGAAATGCAGGAACGCCACTATAAATATAGTTTAGAAGATGCTCTTCAGATTACTTATGATAAAATCAAACAAGATAATAGGATTAAAATTATTGGAGAGAGCGGCTTGGATTATTTCCGGACAAGTGAAAGAGGAAGAGTAGCTCAAAAGAATTCTTTAAGAGAGCATATAATCTTAGCAAAAGAATTAAATTTACCTTTACAATTGCATGATCGCTTAGCTCACAGGGATATAATTGAAGTTTTAGATAAGGAAGGTGCACCAGAAATAGTTCTTTTTCATAGTTTTTCTGGTGACCAAGAATTTGCAAAAGAATGTATTAGGCGTGGATTTTATGGTTCTTTTTCTGGTCCTTTAACTTTTAAAAATACAGAAGATTTATCTGCTGCATTTTTAGAATATTGGCAATTTGCCCCGCAATTAATTTTATCTGAAACAGATTCACCATACTTGACAGCTGCTCCTAATCGGGGGCGGCCAAATGCGCCGGCTTTTATGGCGGATAGTATTGTTAAAATGTCTGAAATTGCTGGTGTTGATTTACTAGAAATGTGTA
>JAISHP010000135.1 GCA_031262545.1 Candidatus Ancillula hodotermitis
ACAAGGCAACTAAATCGTATCATCAAGTTCTAAATAATTTATCGTTATCTGTTCCTGAAGGTCAAACTACTGTTATCGTGGGTGAATCAGGTTCAGGAAAGACTACATTAATCAAAACCTTGTTGAATCTTGAGGAAGTGGATGAGGGTGAAATTACCACAACTTTATTAGATGACAAATCTAATTTAAAATCCAAGAAACCGCTGAAACTTAATGATATTTCAAGAACGCATAAACTGCGCGATGGTTATCAACATCGACTTGGGGTAGTGTTTCAAAACCCTTACCAATCGTTAGACCCGACTTGGACAATTGAACGTATTATCGCTGAGCCGTTAGTAACACACCAGGATCGGATTGTGAAATACCGTGACAAAAATGTTCGTAAGGAACGGGTTGAGGAATTGCTGCAGATTGTTGGGCTTCCTCCAGAATTAGCTCAGCGGATGCCAAATTCTCTTTCTGGTGGGCAAAACCAAAGGGTAGCAATTGCCAGAGCGTTAGCATTGAATCCTAAAGTATTGATTTTAGATGAACCTACTTCAGCTTTGGATGCTTTAGTCGGACAGCATCTACTTGAGCATTTGCAACGAATTCAACAAGAGCATAATCTGACTTATGTGTTGGTAACTCACGACCCACATGTGGCTGGGGTGATAGCAGACAATTTGATAACCTTAGAGTCAAGTCATAATAAGAGGAAATGATAAAGATATACTAAGGGAGTAATAAAAGTATAATATAGGAGTAAAATATGGTAAAAATAGCAACGACTTTAACTCACGCAGGAACTGATAAGAATGAGGTGTATGGAGCAATTACAACTCCAATTTATCTTTCAACAACTTATCAGCATCCTGAATTTGGTAAATCAACAGGGTATGATTATACTAGAACTAAAAATCCAACACGCGCAGCATTGGAAAATACTCTCGCTAAAATTGAAAAAGGTTCAGTGGCTTTAGCTTTGAGCGCTGGAATGAGTGCAATTGACTTGGTTCTTAGTTCTTTACCAGTTGGGAGTTCAATCATTGCAAGCCGTGATCTTTATGGCGGGACTTTTCGTTTACTTAATTATTATAATGATCGTGGGCAGTTGAAAGTATTGTTTGGTGATAATGAATCTGATTTTGGGAAATTGGTAGAACAAAATAATGATGTCAAGGCGATATTTCTCGAAACTCCAAGTAATCCTCTGATGAATGAAATTGATATAACTAAAGTGTCAACTTTAGCGCATAAAATCGGGGCCGTCGTGATTGTGGACAATACGTTTTATACTCCAATTATTCAGCAACCACTAACTCTTGGTGCTGATATTGTTGTGCATTCTGCAACTAAATACCTCTCTGGACATAATGACGTTTTAGCGGGTGTTGTTGTTGCGAAAGATGAGAAGATTGGGAAAAAGTTAGAGGTGAATTTAAATATGACAGGTCAAGTTCTATCGCCTTTTGATTCTTGGTTGTTACTTAGGGGACTAAAAACTCTTCCGCTTAGGATAAAGCAACATGAGAAAAACGCTAAAGAAATTGTCAATTTTCTTAAGAAACAGTCAAGTATCACTAAGGTTTATTATACTGGACGAGGAGGGATGGTTAGTTTTAAGGTCACAGATGAAAATAAAATTGGTGATTTTCTGAATCACCTGAATTTGATTAGTTACGCTGAAAGTTTAGGAGGAGTTGAAAGTCTGATTACTTATCCTGCAACTCAAACTCATGCAGATATCTCTAGAGAAGTGCGTTATTCTTATGGCTTGACTGATGATTTGTTGCGGATATCGGTTGGAATTGAAGATGTTGAAGATTTGATAAATGACCTAAAGAATGCCTTGCAAGTATTTGAAAAATAGATTTTTAAAAATAGAGAAAGGAAATAGGAAATATGGAGCTTAAAATCAAGAATCGTATCAATACTAATAGCATTAAATGGGACGAGGCTAGGCGGGACTATAAAGAACCAGATTTATTACCACTTTGGATCGCTGACATGGAATTTGAAAGCGATCCAAGCATCCTTAAAGCGTTACACAGTGTTGTTGATGAAGGTGTTCTTGGGTATTGTAATGCGACAAGTGAATTGTATCAGGCGGTTCAAAATTGGCAGTTAAAACATTTTGACAATGAATTAAAGAGTGAAGATATTTTGTTTACAGCTGGAGTTATGCCAAGTGTTTCTTTATCGATTGAAGCATTTACAAATCCTGGAGATGCAGTTATTACCCAAACTCCGCTTTACGGTCCCTTTGCGAGGTCGATCAAATTGTTAGGTAGGAAGTTGATCACAAACGAGTTGAAAATCAAAGATGGACAATACGCACTCAATTTTGAAGATTTCGAACAAAAAATTATTGCGAATGATGTTAAGTTGTTTTGCCTTTGTAATCCTCACAATCCCGGCGGAAGAGTTTGGTTAACAGAAGAGTTAAGTGAGCTTGGGGAAATTTGTCAGCGAAATAATGTTATTGTTGTTAGTGATGAAATTCATGAGGATCTGAATTTTGAACCATACCAACATACAACATTCATGAACGCTGGTGAAGGATTTGATGATTTTTCTATTGTGTTAACTTCTCCTACTAAAACTTTTAATTTGGCGGGAGTTAAAAATTCAGTTGTATTTATTAAAAATCCGCAGTTGAGAGAAAAATTTGTCAATAAGCGTTTGGCTCTTAATGAACATGAACCTAATACTTTTGGTTTAGTAGCAACAAGAATAGCGTATGAGCGAGGTCAAGAGTGGCTTAATGCTTTGCATAAACAGTTGAAAAAAAACCGTCAACTTCTTGAAGATGAGCTTATTGGACAGGTTATTGGAGGGCATAAAATTGACTGGTTCAAGCCACAAGGAACATATTTAGTTTGGCTGGACTTCCGTGATTTCGGACTCTCGGATGATGATTTAGAGAATAGTTTTATCCACAAAGGTAAAGTTCTACTAAATAGAGGAGATAGTTTCGGAAAGGATGGATCTGGATTTTTCCGTCTCAATATAGCTACTAGTTCTAAGCAAGTTCAAGAAGGAATTCGCCGCATAAAATTATCTTTGGAATAGTCAGGTTAAGTGTAAATTAAGGGGAAGACTGTATAATATTTAGGTATGGCTGTGAAGAATAATAAAGGTTCGTTTTTATCCTATCTTGTTTGGTTTATTATTGCGTTTTTGCTAATATCTACAATTGTAGGATATTTCCAGATGCCTAAACCTGCTCAAATTGATACTTCACAAGGTTTAACATTGATTAAAGATTGTGAAAATGCTAAGAAAACTGAAGATTGTAAAATTAATCGAGTTCAAATTACTGAGTTCCAGCAACGAGTTGATCTTGAGTTAAAAGAAAATTTTGTTTATCAACCAAAAGATAATGACGGCAAAGACTCTGGCAAGAAAATTGATAATAAAAAAGTATTTTTCTACTATGCTGAGCCACAAGGTGCTGATGTTTGGAAAGATGTAAAAGATGCTTATAGTAATGATAAAGCTAAATTTACAAATAATTATAATACATTAGTTCCTCAAGATTCATTCTTGCAATCATTGTTAACATATTTAATTCCGATGTTAATAATTATCGGGATTTTCTTCTTTATAGCTAACCGAGCTGGTGGTTCTGGTGGAGGAATCTTCGGTGTAGGAAAAGATCGTGCTAAACTTTCTAAAGATGATGGAAAAACTCCTGATGTTACTTTTGCTGATGTTGCTGGCGTTGATGAAGCGATTGAGGAATTAAAGGAAATTCGTGATTTTATGGCCAATCCAGAGAAATTCCAAAAACTAGGAGCGAGAATTCCGAAAGGAGTTTTGCTTTACGGTCCTCCAGGAACAGGTAAAACTTTGTTGGCTAGAGCAGTTGCTGGTGAGGCAAAAGTGCCATTTTTCTCAATTTCAGGATCTGATTTTGTTGAAATGTTTGTTGGGGTTGGAGCCAGCCGTGTTCGTAGCCTTTTCTCAAAGGCTAAAGCTGTAGCTCCGGCTATTATCTTTATTGATGAGATTGATGCTGTTGGTCGCCACCGTGGATCTGGTATGGGCGGAGGTCATGATGAACGTGAGCAAACTTTAAATCAAATGCTTGTTGAGATGGATGGGTTTGATGGCGATCAGAATATTCTTTTAATTGCAGCCACAAACCGACCTGATATTCTTGATCCAGCACTTTTGCGTCCAGGGCGTTTTGATAGGCAAGTGGCCGTTGAAGCTCCAGACTTAAAAGGTCGTGAGGCTATATTAAAGATTCATGCTGAAAATAAACCTTTAGTTCCTGATGTGAATTTAAAGCAGGTTGCTAAAAAAACTCCAGGTTTTACTGGTGCTGATTTGGCTAATGTTTTGAATGAAGCTGCTTTACTGACTGCTCGTTCTGGTGCAGAATTGATTGACGAACGTGCTTTAGACGAGTCAATTGATCGCGTTATGGCTGGACCTCAAAAATCAAGTCGTAAAATGAATGAAAAAGATTTGAAGAATACAGCTTACCACGAAGGTGGACATGCACTTGTGGCAGCTGCTATGCACTATACAGATCCAGTTACAAAGGTAACTATTCTTCCTCGTGGAAGAGCTTTGGGGTATACTTCTGTTATGCCAACTGAGGATAAGTATTCTGTAACAAGGAATGAACTTTTAGATCAGATGGCTTATGCTATGGGTGGAAGAGTTGCTGAAGAGATGGTTTTTGTTGATCCATCAACAGGCGCCTCTAACGATATAGAAAAAGCAACTGATATCGCTCAAAAAATGGTAACTCTTTATGGAATGTCAAGCAAGCTAGGCCCTATGAAAGTAGGAACAACTGATGTGGATCAAGCTAAAGGGCAGCAAGCAATGATGTCTCCAAATACTGCTGCGTTGGTTGATGAGGAAGTTAAAGCCATGCTGGCAAATGCGCATAAAGAAGCTGAGATTGTTATTTCTGAAAACCGTGAGGTTTTGGATAATTTAGCTAATATTTTGCTAGAAAAAGAAACCTTAGAAGAAGATGAATTAGCTAAGATTTTTGAACCAGTTAAGAAATGGGGAGAACGTCCAGTATGGAAAAGCTTGCAATAGATCAAGTAAAATTATCAACTCAAGAAGCAAATTGTCTTGTTTCTAAATACGGGACGCCAGTTTTTGTTTTTGATAAAGACTTGTTTGTTAACCGTTTAGACAAACTAAAAGAATCTTTTCAAAAAGAATTTACTAGTCATGGCTTAGATTGCTCTTTTTTTTACGCTGGTAAAGCTTTTTTGAGTAAAGAGGTTGCAAAAATTGCTGCTAAATATGGTTACGGGATTGATACCTGCTCTTTGGTTGAACAGTTAACTGCTTTAGAAGGGGGAGTAGCCGGTCCATTGTTAGGGCTTCACGGCAATAATAAGTCAGATGAGGAAATTGAATTAGCAATTAAACAACAATTTGCTAGAATTGTAATCGATTCTGAAGAAGAGATTCTTAGAATTGTTAATATTTCTCAAAAAATTGCTAATCAAGCAAAAGTAAAAGTAATGTTGAGAATTACAACTGGGATTCACGCGGGTGGTCACGAATTTATTTCAACAGCTCATGAAGATCAAAAATTTGGTGTTCCAATTACCGGTAATGTGGCACTAAATCTTTTGAAACAAATTTTGTTACATCCTGAACTTGAACTTACAGGAATTCATACTCATATAGGTTCGCAAATCTCAGCACCAGAGGCTTTTATTGAGTCAGCTCGAGCTATGATGAAATTGAGAGAAGATTTGTATAAAGATACTAATTATAATTTACAAGAAATAGATTTAGGAGGAGGATTCGGAATTCAATATACCGAAGATGATGAACTCTTGGATATTGAAAACTTAGCAAAAGATTTAGCTGAAGCTCTTTTGGGATATGTTAAAAATTCAAAAAATATAAATTTGTCAGCTCCAAAGTTTTCGTTTGAGCCAGGTCGTTGGGTAATGGGTCCAAGTCAGTCAACTTTATATACGGTAGGGACGATTAAGGATGTCAAACTTTCAGAACCAGTAGAGTATCAAGGTCAAATTTATTCTTCGCGAAGATATGTTTCTGTTGATGGTGGAATGTCAGACAATATTAGACCAGCACTTTATGGGGCAAAATATTCAGTTGTTTTATTCCAGAATGAATCAAAAGATAGTGATGAACAGATTTTATGTCGGATCGTTGGAAAACATTGTGAATCTGGTGATATTCTAATCTCAGAATGTTTACTGCCAAACAATTTACATACTGGTGATATTTTAGATATACCTGTGACTGGAGCTTACGGCTATTCAATGTCCTCAAATTATAATATGCTTTTGAAACCGGCTGTTGTAGAAATCTACAAAAATCAAGAAAATAATAGATGTTCTAAGATTTTAATCCCTAGACAGATTCCTAAGCAGTTGATTTTTTAATTTTTAATAATATTTATAGGCAATAAAATTAGGCTGATATTTTATCTTGATTTTGTCTAAAATAGTAATGCCTATTATGTCAATTCTAGATACTTGATTGATCTTATGCATTTTTTTCCAAGATTGTCCAAGTTTATAAATTTGATGATATTTTGATACGGTTACAGCCTCAAAAGGTTGACCTGTCTTGATGTTTCTTCTGGTTTTGACTTCTGTAAAAACAATTTGATTGTTGTGTTCAGAAATTATATCAAGTTCACCTAAATTTGAATTATACCAATTACGATCAATTATTTTGTGTCCCTCGGAAATCAAAAATTCAATCGCCAGAGATTCGCCCCAAAAGCCTAATTCTCTTGAAGGAAGTTTTTTAATTTTTGCAATATTCTTTTCAATCATTCAAATATTATAGATAAAATATTTAATTACTAACAAATTATACTAGCACAAATTTTACTGGCAATTTTATAAACTAATATTTATGTTGTTTATCTTATTTTTTCTTATTTTTTTAAAGAAATCTTGTAAAATTTGTTTTGAATCTTCAGCGAGGACACCACCAATTACTTCGGGGTGGCTAGGAGAGAGGGGGTCGCGAAGTAGATCCCAAACAGATCCAGCTGCTCCAAATTTTTCATCCCATGCACCAAAAATTACCTTTGATATTTTAGAATTCAAAATCGCACCAGCGCACATTTGGCATGGCTCTAGGGTTGTGATGAGAGTCAGTCCGGTCAGGTTGCTGGATTTATTAATTTTAGATGCTTTGCGAATTGCTATAATTTCAGCATGCTCAGTTGGATCAATTTCAATTTCCTTTTGGTTGACAGCCCCAGCAATTATCAAATCTGTCTGTGGGTTGTAAATTAACGCAGCGATAGGAATATCTGTTTGGTTCCAATTCTCTAGGAGTTTAAGACACTTTAGCATTAATTGTTCATTTGTCTTGCTTATTGTTTGGGAATTCATGTCTATTGTTATTTACTGAATTGTCTTTTAATTATATTTGAATGACTTTTTGTATTGCTTGGGGTAGATATGTGATTATATCTGTTACTAAAAGGCTAGTTTCTCCATAATCCTCTTTAGCAAGATCACCAGCTAGGCCATGAAGATAGACGGCAAGTTGAGTTGCTTTTTCAATTGAAATTTCTTTTTTGATAGCTTGCCCAATTATTCCGAGGCAGATGCCAGTTAGTACATCGCCGCTACCGCCGACTGCCATTCCTGGATTGCCAGTTTTGTTGACATAATAATCTTCAGTAATATCACTAACTTCAGAATTACTAACTAATGTTTCGTGACCTTTTAAAATTACAATAGCGTTATATTTTGTTTCAATTTCTTTGATGATTTTGTTCCTACTCAATTCTTCAAATTGACTTTTTGTATACCAAGGAGAGAGCAGTCTTTTAGCCTCTCCAGTATGAGGAGTTAGGATTAGGGGCGATTTTCGTTTTATTATAAAATCTTGGTAGATTGGGTCTTGATTGTCTTGTGCTAAAATAGATAAACAATTTAGACCATCAGCATCAATAATTAAAGGTTGATGAGTATTTAGCAAAATGTGTTCGACAAGATCAATTGAGCTTTCATTGAAGCCAAGTCCAGGGCCTAGGGCAATTGCGGTGTATTTATCAATTTTTTTATCAAGTTCATCAAAACCTCGTCCAATCACCATCGCTTCGGGAGCTAGAGTTTGTAAAGTATTACAACATTCATCAGGAGTAGAGACAGTTACTAGACCAGCACCGGAGCGTAAACAGGCTTTGGCAGACATAACGGCAGCACCAGCCATTCCTTTGCTGCCAGCAATAATCAGTATATTTCCATAGTCATATTTTTGACTATCTGGATCTCTTATAAATAGCTGAGAGCAAATATCTTTAAACATATAAATATTATATCCAGATTGAATCAGATATCATAGTTAACGACTAGAGGGGCGTGGTCCGTGTAGCGTTGATTATAAGCTGAAGGTTTATCAACACGAGCCCATTTTGCAGTTTTTGAAAGTTTTTCTGTCGCCGATTGATAATCAATTCGCCACCCAGCGTTATTATCAAAAGCGTGCCCCATATAGGTCCACCAGGTATAAGTATTTGATTGCTCGCCGGTTTCTCCCCAGAGTTCACGGCAAACATCGTGTAATCCGAGCCCACCTAGATTGAATTGCGTAATTGCTTCTTTTGGAGTTTTGTAATTAATATCTTTATTCTCTTTGAATGTGTTGATTATTTCTTTTGGAATTTGAGAATATTTTTTAGCAAACCACAAATCTAACCAAACTCTTTCTTCTGGTAGAAACCCAGCTTTAGTTTTATTGTTCTCCCATGCTTTAAGGTCTATATTTTTGTGAGCAATATTATAGTCACCACAAATTACAAATTCCTTATTTAAGTTGATCTGTTGACGAAGATATTCGGTTAATTTGTCCATAAATAGATGTTTATTATTCATTGTGAATTCAGATTGTTTTCTATCAATAGTGACTTCACGTTTACTTCCTTTTTCTATTTCAGCTTTTGTTGCTCGGCGTGTTGATGTTGGAGAGTCGGCGTGATGGATGTATGCGGAGGCTATAGTTAAATTTTGTTTTGATTTTGTTTCTAAATCTACTTCAATATATCTTCCGCTACAAAGAATATCCGATGTGTAGGTCTGATTTTCAAAAGGAGTTTTAATTTCTTGTATCTTAATTTCAGGATTGAGCACGGCTATAGCAACTCCAGCATGTCCTTTTTTGTCTTGATCACTTTGTATAAAGAATTTATCACTATCAATATTTAAAAAATCTAATGTTTCCCCGATTTCTTCCTGGGTAGCTTTAAGCTCTTGTAAGCAAAGAACATCAACATCTTTTCCTTGATCTTGCATCCAATTCTTTAATCCGTAGCCATTTTTAGCGCTTTTCCCAGTTTGACTGGCAGCTCTAATTCCATTTACATTTACACTTGCGATTTGCATACTTATATTATAAGTTAATGGTATATAATATTTATTAATATAAAAAATAAATAAAGGTTGTGGGTATGTTAAAGAATAGTATAAGTAGGAAAAGTAAATATGTATTAAGTGTTAGTGCTTTGTTCTTATTAGGGGTTTTCGCATTAGCGATTTATAATTTTGCACATGCAGTTGAAGTTGATTCTGACAATGTTCCCGATTCGTTTTCTGTCCAGTTGCAGAATTGGACAGAAAATGGGGCCAGCGATAACAAAGCAGAATTTAGTGCTACTCTTCCAGATGACATGCCGTATGCAGGCGACAACGACGCGGAAACAATAATTTGGAATATCGTTGATTCTACTTCTGAGGATGGTCCTTGGAATATTGTTGCGACAGACACCTTGCAAGGTGGAGGAATGCCTGGGGATAGATTTGATCTTTTTGCCAACAACCTTTCTCCTTTAGCTGAAACAACTTACTATAAAGTTCAGGTTATTCAGACTGACTCAGATTACGATACTGAAGCTGAAGTTTCTTCTGAAATTACAAGTTTATCTGTCTACGAAAACACTTTTGACACTGGATATTCAGCAACGGACTTTGCTCTTAAATATGCTTCTTCTGCTGTTGGCCAAAATTCATTTGTAATTCCAGCAAGTTACGTTCCAGAGAAACCTGGTTATAAATTCTTGGGCTGGAAGAATTCTGATGGAGTATTAGTTCAACCGGGTCAATCAACCGGAACTTTAAGTAAGAGTGAATATTGGACAGCTCAATATAAAGATGTTACTCGTCCAACTTTACCAGATAGCGATCCTGAGGTTAACTTCTCTAATCCAAGCGATGGGGCAGTGACAGTTAATTTTAAAGAGGCAACTGATAATGCAACGCCTCAAGCTGATTTGAAATATTTTGTTGAAGCTTGTGAAAAAGATAATGATAATACTTGTTTAGGTGGTTTAGATATAGGAGGAGGCGATAAAGCTGATAACAATTCTGAAATAAGTATTACTTATTCTGGATTAACAAATGGAACTGAATATAATTGGCATATTTATGTTTGTGACACAACTATGTCAAATGGAATTGCTTGTGATAATACAGGAGTTGAGTATCCTGTTTACTATGCTGGTGTTCATAAGATTACATATGATTTAAATGGTGCAACTTATCCTGCTCAAGAAGATGTTCAACCTTCATATATTACTCGTAATACATCGGTTTCTCCAGACCAACCAAATAGCATTGTTGCAAATTACACTCAAATTGGAATACCAACGAGACCTCTTGCTGAGGTTAATAAAGTTTGTATAGATGGAACTTTATGCCAAAGTCCTTTGAATTCTGATGAGAATGCTCAGAATACTTATAATTATTTCAAAGAGCAAACCGACGATCAGCATCCTGAGATGGGGGTTAATCCAACTTTGACTTACAATTGGCAATATATTCCACCTAGTGTAAGCGATAATGTTGCTTATGATACCGAAACCTTAGAGATTCGTGGTCTTGATGACTATGCTTTTGTTTGCACTTCACCTGATTCAAATTGTCAGCCACTTTCTACAGCTACAATTGGTAGCCAAGATTATGATATTTCAAGTTTGATACCTGCTGCTGATACTGAAGCTGAGAGTTATAGTTTCTATCAAGTTACACCACAAAAGAATCCTGGCGATGATGGTTATATTTATCCATCTATTGCTTCAAGTCCTATTACTTTCTTGCCACGCTTAGAAACTCCTGTCTTAGACTCTTGGTCTGAACAATCAGCTTCAGCTGGTGCTGATGATGGTAAAGTTTCAGGAGCAGATGCTAATGCTGTTTATAATTTCAAGAACACATCAACTGATGTGATTGGGCAATATACAGCTAATGGGCAAGGTGTAATCGAAAATGTTCCTGCCGGAACTTATAAAGTTCAATTAGCACCAATTGCTACTCAAAATGCAGCTTCGCTTTGGAGTGATGAAGTAATATCGATTGATTCTGATGTTCAAATTTCAGGTTATACTACAGTAATTCCTGATCACACTAGTGGAAATGTTGAATTTGGATTAAATATTGTTGGTGATGCTGATTCAGAAGCAGAAGTTAGCTGGACAGTTACAGCTAATGATATTAATGTTTGTTCTTCTAGTACAGCTGTTGTTGGGACAACTTGTTCTGGATTCGTAGATTCTGGTGCTGAGAATATTGTTATTAAAGCAACTTATAAAGCTAATCAAAATATTACTGATCAGATTACTTTTACTTATAATCATTATCGTGTTAGTCTAAATGATAATGGGTCACTTGAGGGGGCACAACCGGATCTTTGGGCAAACGATTCTAATTATCAGTTTAATTTGCCTAACTTGACTAATGAACTTTATAATGTTGAAGCTTACTGTCCAGATGGAACATACTGTTCTGGAATGAGATTTCCAGATGGAACAACTACTAATATTTCAACTTTGATGCCTTATGGTGATGGTTATAATGTTGTATTAACTCAAAATTGGCAATATAAGCCAATTCCTGAAATGAAATTGGATTATGTAAATCAAGAGATTTATCCTACTGCAGGAACAGATACAAATGTGTTTGTTGATGATTATCAAAAATTATGTTTCTTTACAGCAGATAGCGATTGTCAGGCTGAATCTAATAGTAACGGGGTAATGGATATTACTGATTTAATTCCAGAAGTTGGTGCTAATTCGTTGACTTTACCAATTTATCAAACTTCTAGTTTGAATCCTGGTGATCCAAATTATGTATTCAATGGGGCAGAAATAAACTATTTGGAGAATGTTACAATTGATCCTCGTCCAAGTGCTCCTGAAGTTACAGGAAATAATTCAACGACTTATAATTCACAAGATGGATATTTAAGTGGTTTTACGGCATCTGCTCAGTATCGTTTGTGCACTTGGGCTGTTGATCACTGTGCTTATGAAACAGATGTGACTGCAGATAATCAAGGAGAGATTGCTGGATTAGGAGCAGGAACTTATAAAGTTAAATCTGATGCTTCTGAAACTGCTTTTGCTTCTGACTATTCCGAAGCTGCGACAATCACAGCTCCAAGAAAAGAGGTGGGCAATTATATTGAATTATCAATAAATCAAGGTGATAGCGATTTCGGTAATGGCTCAGAAGGTGGGTATATTTTCAATCCTAAGCAAGTATACTATTCAAATAATACTGATGAGGCAACACCAGAAACAATTGAAATTTTAGCAGAACCTGATTTTGAATTAGTTGATACATCTTTGAATATCTTGCCAAGTTGTGAGGTTCAAATTCCAGCTGGTGATGGACAGGCAGAAACTGCTATTCCTGGTTGTTATATTCATCCAGTGAGTGGATTAGGATTAGGACATGAGGTTAATAAAGCTGCTGTTTATGCAGCTGGTCCTGATAATTATCAATTTACTTCAGATGAATTAGCTAAAGGGACTGCATCTTACAATATTGTTGTTAGCCGTGAAACTTTAAAGGCTGAACTACTTGATTCAACTTCTAGTAAAGTCCGTTTTACTCCTAATCTCGGAGGGATGTCGCAATACCAAAATGTTGCTCAATACGGAATTGGATCTGCCTTTGGACAATTTGATATTTGTGGACCAACATCAATAAGCCAATCTTGTGAGGCTGATATTCCTGTTGGTAGTAATAGTATTTATCTTATATTGATTAATGATAACTTTAACTTGTTTGACAAGCAGATGATGACTTTAGATATATATAAAGTAACGACTGATACTGATGGTGGAAATTTAGTTGCTGATTGGTATGCTGAAGATCTTTCTGCTAATACTCATAGTGATGTAGTTTACAATACAGGAATTGCAACTAAGGATAATTATGTCTTTGATCATTGGTCTGTATCTGCAAATGGACAAGTTGTTAATTCAAGTGTTCAAGCCAATAGCCAAATTGCTTTAGATGCTTATGAAACAATATATAACTCTTATGAGTATAAACTAGTTGCTAACTATTCAACTTTCACTGTCAAGTTTGATAATGGTGCTGAAGATATTTATCCAGAAGTTCAGAATCAAGATATTACAACGAGTGTTGAAATTCCAACGGTGTCTGACAAAGAAGTCGAAAATGGCTATATTCCTTTTGAATACTGGTGTTTAGATGGTAATACTTGTTCAAATGATCAGCAAGTTGAACCGTCAGTTATTGATGGCAATAAAACTATTTCTGAACTATTTACTCAAAAGTATAGTTCGATTGGTAAAGATAATCTTGAATTGACTTTAACTGCAAATTGGGGAAGTTTAGTTTGCGATTCTGGATATCATGTTGATGCTGATGCTTGTGTTGAAGATACGCCTCAGCCTCCTGTTTGTGAAGAAGGAACTCATCTAGTTGGAGATACGTGTGTTGAAGATGATGCTGAACCAGAGCCAGAAGATTGTACAAATTCTGATTGGGCAGCGGAAAATCCTGATCAATGTGTTGAGCCAGAGCCTGAACCGGAGCCAGAGCCAACAATTCCTTGCCAGTGGAATCCTGCTTTGATTGATACTGATCCTGAGTGTGTTGAGCCAATAACCCCATGTCAGTGGAACCCGGCTTTGAGCGACACAGATCCAGAGTGTGTTGAACCTTCTGCTCCTTGTCAGTGGAATTCTAGTATTTCGGCTGATGATCCAAATTGTGTTCAGCCAACACCACCAGAGGTTGTTTGTTCTGCTACTCAACATAAAGTTAATAATGTTTGTCAAGATAATTTACCTACAACATTTAAACTTTCTGCTAGTTCAGTAACTTTAACAACAAATTGGGGTGATAGAGATACAAAAATTATCAAAATGACTATTACTTCTAAAGATGGTCCGCTTGCTAATGATTATACCTTACCAAATTATAAGATTTCGAACTCTGATATAGTTTCTATTTCTAGACCTGCTCCTTTAACTTTCAAGATAAAAGGTTTGCGCGCTGGAACTTCTACTATAACAGTAACTTTGAAGAATGGTTTAAAGGCTACTTTGAAAGTTAAGGTTGTTCTTCCGAAGTCATATCTCTATAGTAATAGTTTTGTTGACATTAAAGGTTTGAATTCTGAATTTAAAGGTTATATTAAATGGATGTATTCTTATGGTATTACAAAAGGAACAACTACTTGGACATATTCACCAAGTAATCCTGTCCGTAGAGATCAGATGGCTATGTTTATCTATCGTTTAGTTGGTCAACCAAATTACACTAATAATAAGGCGAACTTTAAAGATGTAAAGACGAAAGATGAGTCATATAAATCTGTTATGTGGCTTGTGAATGAAGGTGTAACTACAGGATATGAAGATAAAACATACAAACCTGCTGGCTCTGTTTCTCGTGTCCAGATGGCTTTATTTATGTATCGTTTAGCAAAAGCACAAGGTGAAGATGTTACAACTGGTGTTAAAACTTCAAATACTTATAAAATTAAAGATTGGAGTTCTGTTGCGAAATACGGAACCGAGGCAAAGAAGGCTGTTAATTGGTTGATCAAAGTTGGAGTATCAACTCAAAAGAAAGCTAATTATTGGCCAAGTCAACCAGTAACAAGAGCTCAAATGGCAGCTTTTATGAATAGGTTGTATAATAGCTCTTTGATTAAGTAGCTGCCATAGCTGACCGCAGGACCGATTACAGATATATTAAAAAACACTCCTAGAGGGAGTGCGGACTTTTTTCCATACTTTTTTGAATCATGATTTTCATTTTTTCTTAAGACTCCAACATTAATTTGTTTATTGTTTTTGGAACCACATCAAACATTATACATTTTTGGAAA
>JAISHP010000006.1 GCA_031262545.1 Candidatus Ancillula hodotermitis
CAACATCAAAAGTAATTTCAGGCTCTGATTCATTATCTCCAGCTAACATTTTTTCCTTCAGTTGATTTTGATAAGTATTTAAAAGACCTAAATTGCTTACTTCATTTGAACTTGCAATTTGGACTTTATCACCAATTCTCGGAATATCTCCTAAAGCTTTGGAACCTTCACCTACAACGATTTGAGTATCCGTATCAGGTAAATGCCCCTCTAAAACTGTAATCTGATTAATTTCTTCAGGTAAAGAATGCAAACGATAAACATTATCATCATCGTCCAGCAGATCAACTAAATCTGCACCTTCAACCTTACTGATATTATCATTTTTAGCTAATTTATCAATTTGACTTTGACTAACACCGGATGCTGATTGCAGCTCTAAATCCATTAAATTACTATTTTTATAGTAATCTTTCGCTGTTTCACGCATATCTGGTGCAATTGACTGCAAAGCAGCAAAAATCATAGTTCCTAAAAGAGTGATTAAAACAATTGCGACGAATTTACCTTTTAGTGCCCAAATATCACGAAAAAAACTTTTTGTAAGTTGTTTAGAACTAGAACCTCTTTTAATTTTGCTTCTTCTATGTTGATATTTGCTCATGATTTTTATAAATTACCAATTTATATCTTCAGGATTCAATTTAGTCTGATTAAACCGATTCTCAACAATCTGGCCAGACTTTACTCTTATAACTTGATCTGCGATATCACAAATTGCCGCATTATGAGTAATTATTATCACAGTTGCCCCATAGCGAGCAGCTGTATCAACCAACAAACGTAGAATTTGTCTGCCAGTCTGATCATCTAAAGCTCCTGTTGGCTCATCGCAAAGTAGCAATTTCGGATTTTTAGCTATCGCTCGCGCGATTGAAACTCTTTGTTGCTCCCCTCCTGAAAGCTGGGCTGGAAAATGATACATTCTTGATTCTAGCCCAACATTTTTAAGAGTTTCTTCTGGTGAAAGGGCGTCTGAACAAATCTCTGTCGCTAGTTCAACATTTTCCAGAGCCGTTAAGTTTGGGACTAAATTATAAAATTGAAACACAAAACCGATATCTTCTCTTCTATATTTAGTTAACTGTCTGTGGCTATATTTTGATATTTCTCGTCCATCAATAGAAATTTTTCCTGAAGAAACAGTATCCATTCCTCCTAATAGATTTAAAAGTGTTGTTTTTCCAGCACCAGATTGTCCCACAATTACGCAAATTTCACCTTTTTGAATTGAAAAAGAAACATCACTTAAAGCTTTAGTCTCAACATCGCCAGTTTTGTATATTTTACTGACATTTCTACACTGAATTAAATCCATCTTTCCCTCTTTTTAAAATTATCCAAAACACTACCAAAAACTTGAATACTAAATTCTGAGACCTTAGCGTGATCACATATTTTAGGTTTTGAAATTGCATACCAAGTTGTATCAAATAACAACTCCCAAGAATTCGTCCGATTATTTGATTGCGGCAAAACAAAATCAACAGTATCTGATTTCCCATTAATCACAAGCAACAAATCTTTGTCCTCTAAGCGTGTTCTAGAAAAAAGAACCTGAAAAGCTCTCTGATCTGTATTCCTCCAAGCCTCGTCACTAAACGCTTCTCCGCTACTCATATACCAACTCAAGTCAGGTAAAGCCTGATCACCAAACTCATTGCTTAATTTTCCGTTTAGATTTAATTCTCCGCTAACCAGCTGATTGGTAACATAATTCCCTTCACGATCAACAGAATCGGCCAATTTGTCTAAAGAATAAGGCTTCCCGGTAAAGAATTTGTTATGTCTAATTGCTGGAAAATCATGTCTGATTTTGATTAAATGGCGCACAGTTTCAATTAATTCCATCTGCCAATCTGTTAAATTCCAATCAAACCAAGAGATCTCCGAATCTTGACAATAAGCATTATTGTTCCCTTGTTGTGTTCTTCCAAACTCATCTCCACCAGTCAACATTGGTGTTCCAGAAGAAAGCAAAAGTGTTGTTAACATATTTTTAACTGTCACTATTCTACGAGTTTGGATTTTACTATCACTTGCTATACCTTCAACTCCGTGATTATAGCTAAGATTATCATCAGATCCATCACGATTTCCTTCTAAATTTGCCTCATTATGCTTATGGTCAAAACTAACTAAATCACGCAAAGTAAAACCATCATGAGCTGTAATATAATTAATTGAAGCGACAGGCCCTCTGATCTTCTCAGTCGGATCCGAACCAAAGACATCACTAGAACCAGCAATTCTAGTCGCTAAACTTTGTGGCAAAGAAGCAGACCACCCTTTCTTCATTCTCTCAATGTCTTCAACCCAAAATCTACGGACATCATTTCTAAAACGATCATTCCATTCTGAGAACGGAAATCCAAACTCACCTGTGCGCCAACCATCAGGACCTAAATCCCAAGGTTCGGCTATCATTTTCAAATTTCCCAAAATTGGATCATTTTTCATAGCAATTAAAAATGGATGTTCTTTGGTAAAGCCCATCCTGTCCCTAGCCGTTGTGACCATTAAATCAAATCTAAATCCGTCAACACCAATTTCAGTTGCCCAATAGCGCAGAGAATCAAGTGCCATTCTGATTACATGTGGCTCTCTGAAATTTAAAGAATTTCCACAGCCTGTTGTATCAAAAAGCTCGCCAGGATTTCCTTCTGGGTGACAGTAGTAATTTTGATTAGCAATCCCACGATAGCTCAAAGTTGGGCCTAAATTACCTTCTTCACAAGTGTGATTATAAACCACATCCATAATAACTTCAATTCCCGCTTCATGAAGCAGGTGTACCATTCCTCTAACTTCATCAACAATTGCCGGACCGCCCTTTTCTTGAGCCGCTTTAGTGGCATAATCAGGGTTAGGAGCAAAAAAACTCAAATTTGAATAGCCCCAATAATTAGTCAACCCTGATCTCATCAAGTGTTCTTCGGAAATTTTAGAATGGATTGGAAGTAATTCTAAGGTTGTCACACCCAAATATTGTAAATGGTTAATCGTGTCAGGATGCGCTATTCCTGCATAAGTCCCTCGTAGTTCCTTTGGTAACCAGCTCGCATTTTTTGTAAACCCTTTAACGTGTGTTTCATAGATAACAGTATCTTTCCAAGAAATATTAGGATGGAAAACAGGAGGGTGAACTGAGTCTAGATCGTGGACAACTACCGAATGTGGAACGAAAGGAGCGGAATCGTGAAAACTGCGCCTCAAACTTCCCAAATCAGTGTTCTGTGAATCAGAATTTTTCAAATCCGCTTTACTACGACTATAACTAAAAACCTCAGGACAATATTTGTATTCGCCAACCACAGCTCTAGCGTATGGATCAACTAATAATTTAGCCGGATTAAACCAATGCCCGTTTTGTGGATTCCATGGCCCATGAACACGAAAACCATACTCCTGCCCAGCCGAAACTCCAGACACATGCCCATTCCAAAATCCATAATGAGGTCCGCTTAATTCAAAACGCTCTTCTTGATATTTCCCATTTTGACCTGAGTGTAATAGGCAAAACTCAACCTTTGTCGCATCAGGTGCAAATAAAGCAACATCAACCCCATCACCAATTAAACAAACTCCCTCAGGTTGCGCATATCTTTTACTAACCATAGTAATATTATGACACATAATTAAATCTATTCAAGATACTTCTACATTTCTGAAAGTTCTACTTAAACAACTTGCTAAACAGTGACTTTTTTTGTTTAGTAGAATTTTTTGCTGTTTGAAGATTAGTCCGACTTACAGTTCTTCTCTGAGTTCCGGTTTGTACAGTTGATGCATTAAACATTTGATTAATTTCATTATTACTAACATTATTTTTAGAGGGAGCAAAAACACTTTCAGATGCTGAATTAAACGAATTAACTCCTCCAAGTGAAATTGCAGTAGGAGTTAAACCTAATTGTTGTTGTACAGTTGTAAATTGTTGAGATATTTCTAGAAACGAATTTTGACGCTTTTTTGGATCAAAGCTAAGAGCTTGGCTTAAAATTTGATCAATTTGTCTTGGAGTACCATTTGTGGCTAAAGGTTGATATTCCCAATGACTGACAGTTTTTGACATAATTTCACGATATTTTCCTTTTAATGCTGTTTCTGTGACTCCAGCGGAATTTGAAATTTTATCCATCTTACTATTGGCAATTTGAACAAAAGGATTAGCTCCAGTCAAAATTGAATAAAAACTAATTCCGAAACTATATATATCAGACTGTATTGAGCCATGAGATCCTAATTCCATAATCTCAGGTGACGCCCATCCCCAAGAAAGCGAAACCGGAGATTGTTGGACTTTTGCTAATTCACAACTTACTCCAAAATCAGCCATCTTTGGAGTATTGAAAGCATCAATTAAAATATTTTCTGGTTTTATATCTCTATGAAGATATCCTTTTTCATTAACAAATTCCAAAGCATTAGCGATTTTTACAGCAGTATCCAAATAAGTAGTAATATCAATTTTATTTCCACTTAAATACTCATCAGCTGTCCTGTCGGCTTTTTCCATGGCTATAAATAGCCTACCATCTTGTGACAATCCCGTTTCGTAAACATTTAAAACATTGGGATGCATTCCACAAGCTGCCATTATATTTGATTCAGTAATAAACAATTGACGCTCAATACCATTAAGTTCAGCTTTTAAAACCTTAACTGCCACATCCCGAACAGGATTAAATTGTTGATAAAGATAGACATCAGTAAATCCTCCACTTCCAAGAGGCCTAATATATGTATAACCGCTTAAAATTGGTTCCTTACTAATCATGTTGAAATTTTACTATAAAACCTTAAAATCTAATTCTATATCAGCTAAACGAATTTTGTCACCAGATTTAATAGGTGTTGGTTTTTGTGCAGAAATTTTCTCTTCGTTAATCCGAACACCATTCGTTGAATTTAAATCAACAATCATAAATCCACCAACCGCTCTTTCAATTCGGCAGTGAACAGAACTAATTCTAGGATTATCAATAGCTAAATCAACAAAGTCATCACTTCTACCTATTTTGAAAGGCATACTAAAGATATCAGTTGTAGTATTATCCTTATCGTTAATTAATTGAGCAATAGCCGATTTTTCACTATCTTGATCTTGAGGGTCAATATACAACTCAGTTGCCTGATACATCTTGGTTTTCCCGCCAACTGGTTGCTTATCAACTTTTTTAGGCTCTAAATCAATCTGTTCTTCTTCAGCTTGCTCTACTACTTCTTTAGCAGATTCTTCTTTTTGTTCAACATCTAGCTCATCTACTTTTCCAGCAACTGAATTTTCTGGCTGCTCAGAAGTGTCAGTATTCTCATCACTATTCAAATTAACAACTTCATCTTTAGGAGCAAAAGCTGAAATATCTAAATCAGAAATATCTTCAGTTTTTTCTACTTGTGGCTGTTCTTTAGATTCTTCAAAAGTTTCTTTGTCAGATATAACACTTGAATTGATATCTATTCCGATTGAGCCAGCTAAACCTGCTAGTGCAAATTCAATTTGCCCAGACTTGGCAGCATCTAAGTAAACTTTGATTTTTAGCATTTTCTCATTTTCAACGACAAACGGCAAAGCTTCAAAAAGTTGAATAAAAAATTGATCAAATGGAACTGGTGAAGGATTTTTTACTGGAAGCATCAATAACTTAACCGCACCTGTCTGCATACTAAAATACATTGTATTAGCATTAAAATTAACAAGATTCGGATCAATTCCTAAATTCATTAATTTTGCTAAAGCTTCAATAATTCCTGAAACAACTACTACAAATTGGCCTTCTCCTGCACCCTTTTGAAAAAGAGTCGAAAAAGGAACATTATCACCAGTATTAATCTTTATTTGATTTTCTCCATCCTCAAAAAATGTCTCATAAGGGAAAACCACACTTAATAGTTCTTCATCTTGTTTATCAAATTTATTTTTAACAACTTCGTCAAACTCAAAATCCCCAGTTGAATCTTCAACATAAACCATTTGTCCATCAATTGTAAAAATTAGCTTATCACCATTCATCAATTCTTTTTCCATAATATTATTATACTCCATTTTTTAAAATTTTCTCTTGATTTAATCATTAAGAAAATCATTTCTATAATAATCAAACTTGTAAATATTTAATTTTAGAGTTCATGTATATAAAAAAATAAATAATTCTATTTACTAAAATTAATAAAACTAAATAGACAATTTCCATAAAAAACAAATATTCGCATAAATTAAAAATTTTCAAAAAATGAAAAAGGAATTCAAAGCTCCCGTGCCCCA
>JAISHP010000065.1 GCA_031262545.1 Candidatus Ancillula hodotermitis
CTATCTTGAACTTCCCTTAAACGGAGGTAATATCTATTATTGTTTGTGTCAAGATAATTATTATAATATTTTTTCAATAATAACTTCTTATCGTCTGCTTCAAATTTTGTTAAACCAAAGTTTTTAGCAACCTCTTCTTCCCATTCATAAAAATATAACGCAGGTTTTAAAGTTATATTAACATTATTAACCTTTTGTTCTTTTAATAATCTTTCTTGTTTGGTCATTTGTTTCGCCAGTGTGTAAGTGTAACCTGCGGAGGTGGATAATGCCAACCACCGTTAAAATTGTCAATAAACTTTTGAAAGGCAGCCTTTACCTCGTCGGGATACAAAACAACATTATATTCTGGCTGGGATTTCCAACTTGCTTCAAGCTGGTCAGGGTTCATGATTTCTTCAGTAAATCCTCCGTCCAGTTTAACAATATAACTTGCTCGGTTTGGAGTATAATATCCGCCAGGTTTAAGGTGCATCATTTCGCCCATCATTTGAAGCCAGTAGAAAAATTCTTCTGCTTTTTCCGCCTGTTTCATTGGAGCCATGAAAAACTTGCTTTCAATGATATTTTCGCCGTCCTTAAACAAAGCAATATGCATCGCTGGTGAATTCTTTTTATGACCACGCGTTAGTTTTACTTCAAACATCGTGAATTTCCGTTGCATCTTTAGTCCAAAAAAGACGAAATTCCTTTTTTGATTTTTTGTCTTTCCAAACAATATCGTCTTGATTGTCTTTAACTGTCATAGCAGTATCAAAACCCTGATTATGAGGAACGCCTTCTTTCCACATCCAAAAAAAGATATCATCAATCTTATGGGCAGTATATCGCCCAATTGAATTACCTTTTTTAAGATCGTTTACACAAAAAATAAACATCTCTCCTCCTAAAATTTATTATAACGAGATTGCCAAGCAAGGCAAACTTTATAATCGCCTTTAATGCGAATTACTTTATTATCACCGTCAATATCAACATCAAGGCCAAAATCATGTTTAGCGCTTTCCGCCATTGCTATAGTTATTTCATTCCAATCGAAGTTCATTTGCAAGATTAATTCCTCCTAATAAATTGACATGCTCTTCCCAAGCATAAAGATTTTCTTTTTTACCAATTATTTTTACTTGTGTTTCTGAATAATTCATTATATCGAGATCATATTGATTCATGGCGATATTTGCCATTTCTATGGAAACATTGTCCCAATTATAGATCGCATGCAAGATAGGTTTTATCCTCATAAACATAGGTTATCTCAGGGTTGGCTATTCCACTACCCCAATGATATGATAAACTTCGTATTCCATTTCTTTGTTCAACGAGGCTATCTCCAGCAGGTTGCCATCTACTTTCAGGTTTAATCCAACAAAAAGTATATAATTTATCTTCTTTTACTTCTGATAAAATCGCAATAGCATCTTCTATACCATCAGGGTCATCATAAAAGTTTACAGCAATTGAAAGTGATGGTGTCCAGATAAATTCAATTTCGTCAGAAAATTCTGGCTTAATTTCATAATTGTTATGAAGACGCCTTGCTACAACTTGTGTCATTTCGTCTCCAGTAAGATACTCTGTGTTATCTTGAGCGAAAATTGTGGAAGCCAATAAAACCAAAAAACAAATTAAAATCTTTTTCATTTCTTTCTCCTAAAGATTTATCAGAATAATAGAGTTCAAACTTAAATTAACTAAATAATATGAAATATTTAGAATTTATTGAACACTGTAAGTTAAAAGATTACAGCAATCTTATCGTCCATTCTCATCATATTGTGCCAAAAAGTTGTGGTGGCACTAATAATTTTCAAAATTTAGTTGATCTCAGTATAAAAGATCATTTCATAGCTCATTGTCTTTATGCAGAAGAGTTTAACCAATGTTTAGAGGCTCCAGGTTTTTTACTTCATTGCTTTTGTGCAAAAAAAGATTTTACAGAAGAAGAATGGAATGAGGCAGCAATAAAAGTAAATCAACTAATTAGCATTGCTCATACAGGTAAACCCACCTGGAATAAAGGTAAAAAACAACCCTATTCTAATGAAACAAGATTAAAAATGTCTGAATCAGCTAAAAAACGATCAAATAATCAACCCGGATTAAAACGCTCTGAACATTCTACAGAACGTATGCGATTAGCTAAAACGGATTTTGTTCCTTGGAATAAGGGAGGTCATCATTCAGAAGAAACAAAACAAAAATTGAGTTTAGCCAGATTAGGCAAAACTTTTTCTCCTCTATCCGAAGAACATAAAGCAAAAATAAGTAAGGCTAATAAAGGCAAAAAGCATCCATTATCTGAAGAACAAAAGAAACTACTTTCTGAACGAAGTATCGGTAAAAAATGGTTTACTAATGGTAAAACTGATACATTTCGTTTTGATTGTCCTGATGGTTTTAAGCCAGGTAGATCTAATCTAAAACGTCCTCCAAATAAGGAATAATTTCACCTCTTTTAGAGATAGAAACCATAGAACCGATTTGTAATCCTTTTCTCATTAATTCTTCTACTCTATCAAGATTTGCTAATGAGGCCTGTTTTACCACGGTTCCGCAAAGTTCAACTGGGTTGACTATTGCTACGGGAGTAAAAGTTTTACCGTTTTGATTCCACTTTATATCAATTAAGTGAGTTTTTGCTCTATCCAACTCAAATTTAAAAGCTATTTGGTGTTCCGGCCTGTCCCTCAGAAGATCCTTTTCATTAACATTTATACACTTAATTACAATTCCATCAATATCATATTCAAGATCATTTCTTGAATTATTTGTGTCATTGCGAAATTTGATAATATTATCTACATCAGTAAAAGTATGATAATAAACAGGCTCAAAACCGTTGTCAATTAAAAATTGGATCTTCTCTGACTCAGTATTACACTGATAATTATATACGTCGTAACTAATAAAGTGAAGGTGTTCACAACCTGCTCCATCCTTTTGTTTCATTGTCCCGACCGCACCGTTTCGGCAGTTTGCCATATCGGGAAAATATTTAGTTCTGTCAGATTTGAACATTAGGACTTCACCACGAACAGCCCCAGTAAATGATTGATCAACTTGTTTTGGAAGTCCAATAAACTTTATAGCGTTAGGGGTTATATCGTCGCCAACGGTTCCGTTTCCACGGGTTACTGCTTTGACAAGTTTACCATCTTTATATTGTGCTTCAAGAGAAGCACCGTCCAGTTTATACTGAACAATAAATGATTTTGAATTTTGTTTGCTGAACCACTTTCGGAATTCATCTTCATTTTTTGCTTTGTTTTGACTTCCCATCATCATCAAATGATTTGCTTTGGGGAAAATTGAAGTGTCTGAACCAATTGATTTGAGCAACGAACTGTCAGGTTGCTGAATTTTGAGCATATCCCAAAGGAGATCAAATTCTTCATCTGAGATTACAGGCTCACCGTCATAATATTTTTGCTGGGCAAAAACAATATTATTCTCTAATTCTGTCATGTTATTATATAACCTTTGAGTATTAAAAATTTGATATCCTTTAAATTATTTGGGATACCGTGTTTTTTGTTATTATTATATAATTTTTAAGTATTAAATTTTATTATGTGATCATAAACAAGTTTTGCTGTTTGTTCTTCAGGGTATAC
>JAISHP010000139.1 GCA_031262545.1 Candidatus Ancillula hodotermitis
TTAATCCATTCGCTGAAAGCTTAACAGATTTCAAAGAAGAGCCATCACTACTTACATTTTGATCAGCACTATTACTTGCATCAGCTTTAGAATCCTTAGCAATTTTTTTATATTGATCTACAACAGCACCACGCTTCGCAGGATTACCTGAACGTAAATCAGCTTTAATATCTTTTTTTGAAACCTTTTTTTCTTTTGCCATATATATATTATACCAATAATTATAACGGTTTACGATCAGCAAACTTAGATTTATTAGATATACGAATTTTTATAAATATAATTAAACTTAATATAGCTGAAAATACAGTTACACAAACACCCAAAATACTCCAAAAAGACATCCCCCACTTTACAGTAATTAAACCATCGTAATTTGCAGGAACTCTAATCTGTATCATCCCATTTTGAGAAGGTTCAATATCCAATTTACCATCTGAATCAGAACTTGAATTAACACCCGAATTGAGATAAGCCGAGTATCCGTCAAAGTAATTTAACGGAACTTCTATAGTTCCTCCACTTGAACCAGCTTTAACTTTTACTGTCTTATTATCAACAAAATCATTCACATTTAAAGTTTGAATATCTCCAGAGATAATATTAACTGAAAGCTGTTTATTCGTATTCGCAATATCAGTTTGTGTGACCAAATTGCCATTACCAACATCTTCAGACAAATCATCTTGACTTAATGGCGTGCAAGTCATTTTATCAGCCAACAATTTACTTGTTTTTAAGTAGCTTGGGAGATTATTCGGTAAATATTCAGCTGCACCAGAAATCTGAACAATCTCAGAATTTCTTTGTGCACCAACATACAGTAATTTATTATCACTTCTGGCAGTTGTTACATAAAATTCCAAAACAACAATAGCGAATAACAAACAAAAACTAAATAACTTTACTAAAATCGGTTTGAGATAATTATACAGATAATCAAATCCAATTGCTAAAACAATGGCACTACAAAATTCAGTAATGACTCCAAATCTCCAAGGAAATTGAAAATTATAAAAGATTGAAAGCAAAGAAGAAATATTCCAATTAACCAAAGGTGTCATCAATAAAAATGTAATTACAGTAATAACAAAGAATTGCTTACAAATTCTATTTTGAGCTGATTTTTTTAAAAAATCATTTTTCGTATCTATTTTTAAGTCTTTTTGTTTCTTTGAATCAATATAAGGTTTAATTAATAAAACAAACATCAAGAAGATAATTAAGATCCAATACATTCCCATCAATTTCATAATTGCTAAACCACCATTAGCCGAAAAATCAAACAATCTCCACTGATTCATAAAGGTTCCATTAATACTCATTATATTAGAAGGATCAACAAAAATACTATACAAATTCAAAGAACGTGCCTTTAGAAGCGGTAAAATATAATACGCAGATAGACAAAATATCAAAACCGCACAAGAAATCAATTTTAACCACTTTTTTAAAGTCATCTTTTTTATTTCAAGGACAATATATATAAAAGAAAACAATACAGCCAAAAATGCTGTCAATAGATGTGAAGTCAATATAATTGTTCCAGCAATAGCTAAAATCGTAAATCCTCTTTTTCTATTATGCAAAATACGATAGACACCGCAAAAAACCAAAGGAAACAGTGCGATACCAAGCGCCATCCCATGGTCTCCATTTTCAATTAAACACCAAATCAAGATTGGGGAAACAAGATAAATTACTGCAGAAACAAGACGCTTTCTTTCGGTTTTGAATATCTCTTTAGAAGTAAAATACATAGAAAGACCAGCTGTGATAACACATATTGTAAACAATGAATTTGAAACAATATAGAGCGAATTGGTAATAGCTAGCCCCAAAGCTGCCATAATACTTTCAAAGGGACCGTAGAAAATTGTATTCGCCGTCCCCATCCCCATCATCCCTTTAGGGTTTAATTGAGGAATGAATTGACCAGACTTAAATGCTTCCAAAGCTCCAAGAAATCTGTTAGTATGAAAACAAGTGTCTGCTTTTAAAGGAATATAGTTAAAATGAATCCAAAGAGGGATTGAAACAATACATCCGAGAATTATAAGAATAATTTTATTTCTAGTATTTACTTTCATTATTAAATATATTAATTTTCAGTATTTAAAGCAGCAATAAATGCTTCAGGCGGAACTTCAACTCTTCCAATAGTTTTCATTCTCTTTTTTCCAGCCTTTTGCTTTTCAAGTAATTTTCTTTTTCTGGTAATATCCCCACCATAGCACTTTGCCAAAACATCTTTACGTAAAGCTTTAATTGACTCTCGAGCGATAATTCTAGTTCCTACAGCGGCTTGAACTGGAATCTCAAACTGCTGGCGCGGGATTAATTCTTTAAGTTTCTTCGTCATCATCACACCATATTCATAAGCTTTATCTTTATGAACAATTGCTGAAAAAGCATCTACTGTTTCGTGATTTAACAAAATATCAACTTTAACTAAATCAGAAACTCGAGTTCCATCTGGCTCGTAATCTAAGGAAGCATACCCTTTTGTGCGAGATTTTAAAGCATCAAAAAAGTCAAAAACAATTTCTGCAAGTGGTAAGATGTATCTCAGTTCAACTCTATCTTCAGATAGATAGTCCATTTTTTGCATATCTCCTCTGCGACTTTGACAAAGCTCCATAATCGTCCCAACAAACTCTTTAGGTGTCAAAATTGAAGCACGAACTGTTGGTTCTTCAACTTCTTTAATTTTTTGTCCTGAAGGAAATTCAGAAGGATTTGTCACAACATATACAGTCCCATCCTCAACGGTCACGGTATAAATTACATTCGGAGTTGTTGAAACAAGATTTAAACCAAATTCTCTTTCTAGTCTTTCACGTATAATTTCAAGGTGTAAAAGTCCTAAAAATCCAACTCTAAAGCCGAATCCTAAAGCAACTGAAGTTTCAGGCTCATAAATTAAACTAGCATCATTCAATTTCAACTTATCTAAAGCATCTCGCAAAGCTGGATAATCGCCTTGTTCAATAGGATAAAGGCCAGAATAAACCATAGGCTTAGGATCTTGATACCCTGGTAAAGCTTCACTTGCAGGATTATCAGCATTAGTTACTGTATCTCCAACTTTAGAATCTGCCACATTTTTAACACCAGTAATCAAATACCCAACCTCACCAACAGAAAGAGCGGAACAAGATTTAGGCTCAGGTGATATTACTCCAATTTCTAATAATTCATGAGTTGCTCCGGTAGACATCATTTTAATTTTTTCACGTGCTGTCAAAGTTCCTTCAATCACACGAATATACGTAACAACTCCACGAAAAGTGTCATAAACTGAATCAAAAATCAAAGCTTTAGCTGGTGCTTTTTCGGCAGCCAAAGATGTATTTTCATCAGGATGCAAAACTCCTGACATCGGCGAGGGGATTTGCCGAACAATCTCATCCAACAATTCTTTAACACCATCTCCAGTTTTTCCTGAAACTCTAAAAACATCCTCTGGTTTGCAACCAATCAAATTAGCAAGCTCAGCTGCATGCTTTTCAGGCTGAGCTGCTGGAAGATCAATTTTATTCAAAACGGGGATAATTGTTAAATCATTTTCAATTGCAATATATAAATTTGCTAAAGTCTGAGCTTCAATTCCTTGCGCAGCATCAACCAATAGAATACATCCTTCACAAGCAGCTAATGACCTTGAAACTTCATAAGTAAAATCAACATGTCCGGGTGTGTCAATCATATTCAAAATATAATTATCAGAATCACATTCCCAAGGCATTCTAACAGATTGGGATTTAATTGTAATTCCCCGTTCGCGCTCAATATCCATTCTATCTAAATACTGTGCTTTCATCTCCCTGTCGGTTACAACACCAGTCAATTGCAACATACGGTCAGCCAAAGTTGATTTACCATGATCAATATGCGCAATAATACAAAAATTTCTGATTTTATCAGGATCAGTTTGCCCAGGAATTAAAGACTTATTAGAATTTTTAGGCATAATATAATTTTTTCTTATAGAAATTCTTATTTACTAAACTTTTTTTAACTAGACTTAAACCCGCCACAAGATTCAAAAGAATTAAAATAACTTCAAATCCACCGTTAGTTTTGACTCCAGTCTTAGAAAGTTTATGTTTAGCTGGAACAATTTTTACTGGATTATCTGGCGGAACAATAATTGGAATAATATTTTCTTTTTTCACAACATTTATTTCCAACGAAGAAGTCAAATCTGGGTCTGAATTCAAAGTTGCAGTTACAGTATGAACTGAAGCATGATTGAAGGTGACAATATTGTCATTAACCATATCAGCAGTTTTGTTTGTTTCACCTTTAAAATAACTTTTTAAAGTAAATTCACTTTTCTTCAAATCTCTCCAAGTTCCATCAGAATAATATGCTGTAACAATAAATTTTAAACTTTTACCTTGATTTACACTCATCGCCCCAGTTGAAGATTCTAAATCTAAAGAATCAATAGTAATTTCATCAGGTTCTGGCTCCGGCGATGGAACTGGTTCTGGTTCAACTTCTGAATCAGCAACACATTTAGAATCAGAAGCTAAAAGATCTTCTTTCCCTGGGATTTTACACATAACAGGTGCATCTTCAATAGTTAGATTCACAAGAGTGGCTTTACTGCCTTCATTTGAACAACCAGTTGTTAAACAATTACCATCTTTTTGACTCCAAACATAAAGACTATAGTCGCCATCGCTCAAACCTGCTAAATTAATATTCAAATCATCAAGAGAGTTGCTTGTTCCAATTTTTTTAACTCCACCATCATCTTTTGTTTTATTGTCTAAAATTTTATAGACTAAATGATCTTTCCCTCCTGAGCTGGATCCATTCAAACCGCCAATTTGTAAACTAGTTGAATTTGTTGCAGTGATCTCAGAATCAATTATCGGGGCATCAGAAGAATTATCAGAAAAAGTAAAAATTTCCGCTCCCGAATCATCTGGTGTTGTTAATAATAAATTATCTAAACTCATTCTAAAAGCGGGCCTAAATCCAACTGTATCAGCGGCGTATGCAAAAGTTGTGTTATAAGAAGAAACAGATGCAGAATCCCAACTTGTAATCACATTTGCCTTATCATCATTAGATGGTGACCTTGTCCAGTAATAATTAACATTATGATGTTCTGATTTTGGATGAACAAGATTAGAATTAGTAATCTTAGAAAAACCTCCATTTACATCAGCATTAGCAATTGGAAAGAATTTATAATTTGAAGCTGTCAAATCAATTCCGAGATAATTACATCCATCAGCTGTGTTACAAACTCCATCTAACTCTTCTGATCGAATATTATTTAATTCAACATTTGAAACATTACCAGCCCCCCAGCTATTTGCAACATTTTCTAATTCTCCACCCTCAAAATTATTACAACCATTTGAATTAGTTGATGAACAATTATTGTTATTGCCAGTATGAAAAGGAAAAGCCTTACTCGTTATCTCATCTGCGACTAAATAAACCGAGTTATCATTCAATCTAGTCGTTTTACCTTTACCATCAATCATTTCACTTGGAATAGAAGTCCCTCCTGCTACACCAAGAATTTCCCATCCAGCATCAAAATTATTACAGGTTCCATTTTCATTCACTTCTCCTGCACCTGTTTCATAATATGCTTGACCAGTGCCTGTAGCATTATTAACTGCTCCTCCAGGCGTAGAACTAGCGCAATAAGGATTTGATTTTGCTGTTCCAAAAAGTACTTGAGGTGTTGTAACTGAATCTAAATTCGGTTTATTGTTATTTTGAGCAATTAACTTACTAAAAAACCCATCATTTTCGTAACCCATAGTAATCAAACCCCGCTTATTATCGCGAGTACTACTATCACGATGACTACTTGAATTAGCGTTAGCTAGAGGGATAAAAACAGAACTTAATAGAATAATAAAAGTCAAGATAGCAACTAGCGCTAAACCTTTAGATTTCATATCTGATAACATACTATAATATTATACCTTTTAAATGTAACGGACATTTACAAAAATATTACATTTTTTTAACATTATTTTACAACACCAATATTTTTCAGCAGCCAAGCATTCTCTTCAGCAATATTCTCCCACGCTTTATATCTCCCAGATCCACCAGCATGACCAGCTACCATTTCAATTTTCATCAAAACATTATTACCATATTCTCGTAATTTTGCAAACCATTTTGCTGGTTCAACATAAAAAACTCTAGTATCATTCAATGAAGTTGTAATCAAAATTTTCGTTTTACTATTATCGGGAACATTTTCATATGGAGAATAACTCTTCATATACTCATAAACTTGTTGTAATTCAATCGGATTTCCCCACTCTTCCCATTCAGGAATCGTTAAAGGTAATTCAGGTTTCAATATAGTTGTTAAAGGATCAACAAAAGGAACATCAGCTTCAATGGCGGTAAATAAATCCGGTTCTTCGCTAAAGGCTGCCCCCACCAGTAAGCCTCCCGCTGAACCGCCATTTACAGCAATTCTATTTTTATCGCTAATATTTGACTCTATCAGAAACTTAGCAGCATCAATAAAATCATAAAAACTGTTTTTTTTATTTAATAATTTCCCAGACTCATACCACTTTCGTCCCAATTCCCCACCACCTCTAACGTGAGCAATAACATATGTCACCCCTTTATCCAAAAGCGATAATCTAGGAATTGAAAAGTAAGGGTCAATCGAAATCCCATAAGCTCCATAACTATAAAGTATCGTTGGCTTTGGAATTACCTGACCAGAAATATCTTTCTTTCTTATTAAACTCAAAGGAACTTTTACACCATCTCTAGCCTCAAACCAAATACGTTTTTCTTCGTAATCAGCAGAATTAAAAATATGCCCTTTTTGTTCTGAAAGAGAACTAGGAAGAATTTCTCTTTTCTTTAATAGAATATCAGAAACGCCAAAATCTTGATTTAACCGCAAGTCCCAAACATAAGTTTTACCAGGTGTAATCCAACTTTGATAAGAATATTGAATTACAGGCGAAAGATAGTCAGAAGCACCCGCACTAAAACTAAACATTTCAAGATTTTCTGGAACAAGTTCTATAGGTTGACTGAAAATATCACAATAAAAATACGTTCTAACTAAACAGTTTTTACGAGTTGAAAGAATAATGTAATTTTTATAAAGAGTAACGCCATTAATTTTCTCGTTTTCTGAAGAAGAATAAAATCTTTTAAAATTCACCATATCAGAAGAATAATCAATATCAAAATTAATTGAATTTTTATTATGAACAACAAACCAAAAACGTTGATCATTATAAATTCCCGTAGAAACTGAATATTCAACATTCTCTCGACGTTTTTTAAATATTTTTAAATCAGAACCAGAAAAATTTACTGAGCATGCAGTTTGAATTTGACAAAATTGCCATTCATCACTAGTTTTTGATGATGAAACAACAAATAGATAACTATCATCTTCAGAAGTGCCGAATCCTAAATTGAATCTATCATCTTTTTCTTCAAATAATAAAACATCATCAGATTGTTTGCTTCCAATCAAATGTCTCCAAACTTGAAAACTGCGCCAAGCTAAATCGGGCTTAGTGTATAAAAAATACATAGTTTCTTCATCTTTAGAAATAAATTCAGAACCAGCACAGATATTAGTAACTTCTTGATCTATAATTTCACAAGTCTGAAGATTCTTGATATAGACATCATAGCGCTCATCTCCGGTTGTGTCAACAGAAAATAGAAGAAAATTCCCATCTTTAGAAATATCTGAAGAACCAAGAGTGAAAAAATCAGAACCTGTCCTATTTTTGAATTTTTCTGCTTCAAGATTCATATCAAAAACAACTTCGCTATTATCAATTAATTCTTGATTTACAATTTGAGGTACCCAATCGTCATCATCTCTAATCGGGAATCTATACATAACAGCATAATTTTTACCAATCTCAGTTTTATTGAAATACCAATAATTTCTGATTCTTTGCGGAATAGTTTGATCATCCTCTTTTGTTCTAGATTTAATATCATCAAAAAGTTCATTTATCAAAGAACTATTATCTATTTTCCACTTATCAAATTCAGAATTTGCAGAATTTAAATAATCTTTAACTCTTTCAGAATCCTTGCCTCTCAACCACTCATATTTATCAACAAAAATGTCATTATGAAATTCTCTTTGATAAAGATCAGCTGGATAAATAGTTTTTTGCTTTTTTATCATACAAATTCAGAATTATTTGAAAATTTTTGAACTTTTAGGGCACGTCTTGTTGAGTCTAATTGTTCTGAAATTATCCTACGAAGTGCCTTTGGACGTTTTTCATTTTCATCTAACCATTTTTCAGCCATTTGGGCTAATTCCAAATTTGCTAATCTAGAAGGATAAAAAACTTCTAAAATTGTTTCAGCAATAGCAAATTCTCTTTCATCCCAGACTTTATTAATATTTTCAAAATATACTGGAGCAAAATCAGCCAAAATTTTAGTATCAAGAACTTGAACAAAACCAAGTGCAATAGCTTCAATCTCAGAATTGGCTAAACCAGAATTCTTATCATAAGCCTTCTCAAAAGCGGCTTTCTTTAATTCAATATTAGGTAAAGCGGAAACAGCATATCTTGATCCAAGATTATCTATTTCAGATTTACCTTGCTCAGCGATAGTTTGAATCCTAGCTCGATCAGTTGCCCCCAATCTAGCCAAAGCTTTAATTATTTCCCATTTTGTTTTTATGTCAATTTCAAATTTAGGAAGAACAATATCACCCGAAAGTAAACTCTTAAGAATGGATACATGATCTTCTGTTGAAGCAAAATCGCAAAAAGCCAAAATAAATTGAAGCTGAGCATCTGAACCTGGCTCAGACTCTCTTCCTAATTCCCAAATTGAAGTCCCAACAGAACGAACAATCTGCGACCGACGATTTGAAGGAACGAATTCAAAAACTGCGCGTTTTAGAAAATCAAAAATTCTTCTAAGCGTAATTGATTCAGTTTCAGAAGCAGCAACTTTAATTGTTATATCAATAAAATCACCAACATTCATTAGTCCATCTCTACAGTAATCCCAAATATCACGATAAACTTGAGCTCTAGCAAGTGGATCTTTAATTTTAGGTAAGAAAGAAAGAGCAACTTTCAAAGAAGAATCATCTAATCTAACTTTAGCAAAAGTTTCCCCTGTATTATTGATAACAATTAAATCAGGTTTAATTGTTCCGATCAATTCTGGAACTTCTGTAGAAACTTTCGGTAGAATATCTACTGGAACTTCCTTGACAAGTGTCAATTTAATTCCTCGCAAATTCAAAGAGCCTGTTGCAGTAACATTAGATGGCATATTATCATTAATATCACTTTCAGGAGATGTGAATGAATATAAACCAATCTTTGTTGTATGAGGGCGTAAAGTTGGTAAATTTTCAGGTGCAATCTGCTCAACTTCAAAAGAACTAAACTTACCTTCATTATCAAGCTCAAAATGTGGAATTAATGTATTAATTCCGGCTGTTTGTAACCAAAGCTCAGCCCATTTTAAAACATCCTTATCAGAACCGCTAGCTGTCACAGCTGCCTGTAAATCACCTAACAAATCTGAAAGCTCAGCATTTGAATGGGAATGTTTATTTAAATAATTTTTTATACCATTAAAGAAATTTTCACGTCCGCAAAAACTGGTTAAAGCTTGCAAAATCGCAGCACCTTTAGCATAAGTAATTCCATCAAAATTAACTAGAACATCATTTAAATCTTTAATTTCTGCCGCAACTGGATGAGTTGATGGAAGTTGATCTTGATCAACACCCCAAGATTTCTCTCCGATATTGAAAGTAACCCAAGAATTGTCACCATATTTAGTTCCTTCAGCTCCAGCTATAGTTGATGTGTATTCCGCAAAACTTTCGTTCAGCCATAAATCATTCCACCACTTCATAGTAACTAAATCACCAAACCACATATGTGCCAATTCGTGTAAAATAGTAATTACTCTGCGATCAGAATACCATTTTGTTGGTTTTGATCTAAAGATATAATCTTCACGGAAAGTAACATTCCCAATATTTTCCATTGCTCCAGCATTATATTGAGGCATAAATACTTGATCATATTTATTCCAAGGAAAAGGGACTTGAAACTCTTTATTATAGAATGCAAACCCGTCTTTAGTAACTTGGAAAATATCTTCAGCATCCATAAATTCTGCCATTGATTTTCTTGCCACAATTCGCATAGGAATTTCTCTGCCATCAGAATTGATCAAAGAATCTTCCCAAACTTGGAAAGGACCAGCGCAAAGAGATGTCAAATATGTTGACATAATTGGCGAAGTGGCAAATTTCCAAACTTCACTTTCTCCATTAGCTGAATTTTCAGAAATTTTCTCGATTTCTCTTTCAGTAGATGTCAAAACCCAACCAGCTGGCGCTTTAACAGTCCAATCAAATGTCGCTTTAATATCGGGTTGTTCAAAACAAGCAAAAACTCTTCTGGAATCAGCAACTTCAAATTGAGTATATAAATACACCTCACCCTCATCTTCGGCAACAAACTTATGAAGACCTTCACCAGTATTTGTAAACTCACAATCAGCATTAACAATTAATTCATTGTGAGATTGCAAGAAATTTCCTGGTAAAGTCAATCTGTAATCTTTAAAATTGTCAGTAGAAATATTTTGTCCATTTAGAACAATATCATTAATTTTTCTAGCTTTTAAATCAACAAATAATGCTTCAGTATTAAAATCAACAGCATCACTATTATAGGTAAACTGAATTTTAGTTTTAGAAACAAAAGTTTCGTTTAGCGGTGAATCGGCTTTAGCAGATGTTATATCTAAAAATATTTGATATCTGACATCTGATACTAATTTTTTACGATTTTGAGCCTCAATTCTTGTTAAATTATCTGCTGGCATTATTTTCCTTTCGCTACACCTATTTCATTAATAAAGTTTTGA
>JAISHP010000015.1 GCA_031262545.1 Candidatus Ancillula hodotermitis
CTGTAGTTTACCAAATTCTGAATTTTATTATTAATTTTATTCGCCCGATTCCATTTATTATTTTTCTAACGGCAATTCGCCCTTTGACAATTGATGTAATTGGAACTTCAATTGGAACAGATGCTGCTATTTTTCCTATGGTTATTATCTGCTCGGCAGCTACAGCAAGAATTGTTGAACAAAATTTAGTCGGAGCAAATTCTGGTGTGATAGAAGCTGCACGTTCAATGGGGTGTGGTAGAATAAGAACTTTAATGACAATTTTAGTTCCAGAAGCTTTAGCACCGTTAATTCTTGGTTACGCTTTTATTTTTATTGCTGTTGTTGATATGTCGGCTATGGCTGGAATGATTGCTGGTGGTGGACTTGGATCTTTTGCCTTGAATTACGGTTACAGACAAATGGATGACCAAGTTACTTGGATTGCTATTGCGATAATTATTGTTATCGTTCAAATTATGCAGCAATTGGCAAATTTGGTTGCAAAGCAGATTTTAAAGAGGCGATAGTTGGCTAAATTTGCTCCCGAAAAGGACATACAAAGAATTCGTGATAATGCGAATATAATTGATGTTGTCAGTAAATATGTTAGTTTGAAACCTTCCGGACCTGGACAAATGAAAGGGCTATGTCCTTTCCATGATGAAAAAACGCCTTCTTTTAATGTCAACAGTAATAATAATATGTATTATTGCTTTGGTTGTCAAGAAGGTGGGGATGCAATTAAGTTTATTCAAAAAGTAACTGGTTGTAGTTTTCAAGAAGCTTTGGAAAATTTATCAGTAATAGCAGGTGTGTCTATTGATTGGCAAACTAGAGGTGAAAAAAGAGGTGCTCAAAATACAGCCGATTCTGTGCATAGAGAAAAAATTATTCAGGTGAATAAGGCTGCAGAAGATTTTTATGCTGAACAATTCAAGACTGAAGCTGCAGCTTTGGCTCGGGATCAGCTTTTCAAACGTAATTTCACTATGGCTGATTGTGAAAAATTTAATTGCGGATATGCTCCTTATGATAAGAATGAATGGGGGGTGTTGGTAAAATATCTTTCTAATAAAGGATTTTCTCGTCCAGAAATTGAAGCTGCGGGATTAGGTATGATGTCTAAGACTGGAAACATGATAGATAAATTTCGTAATCGTTTGATGTGGCCAATTAAAGACATCGGCAAAGATAAGACAGTTGGTTTTACCGGTCGCGCTTTAGATGAAGAAGGAATTAAGCGTGGGAAATATGTAAATACTCGTGAAACTAAGGCTTTTAAAAAGCACAAGGCGTTATTTGGAATAAATTTGGCTGATAAACATATTCGTTCTGAAAGACAAGTTGTGGTCGTTGAAGGACAAACTGACGTTATGGCAATGCACGCTGCTGGGGTTGAAACAGCTGTGGCGAGTAGTGGAACGGCTTTTACAAGAGACCACATTATGTTCCTAAACCGTTTGATGGGAGATTCAGGTCAGCAAGGAATTGCTAAAGCAAAAGGGAAAATGATTTTTACATTTGATGGTGATAAGGCAGGTCTTCATGCAGCTTTAGCAACTTTTGAAAAGAATGAAGATTTTGCTGCCCAATCATATGTTGTGATCGTCCCAGAAGGCTTAGATCCTTGTGATTATAGAATTAAGTATGGTGACACAGCCCTGCAGAATTTAGTTAAAAGTGCAATTCCGATGTATGAATTTGCACTTACAACGATTATTAATGGTTTTGACTTACAATCTTTGGGTGGAAGGAGTGAAGCAATAAAAGCTATTGTTCCTGTGATTAAAAAAATTAAAGATCCAGTTTTGAGAGATGGTTGTATTCGTTTGGTAAAAGGAGAAACTGGTGCAGATGATAATTTGATTGATCAACTTTTAGGGTCAAAACGACTAGCGGTAAATAGCAATTATCGACAAGGTAGAAATGCGGGAAGAAATGCCGGAAGAAATTCTGGGGGCAACTATCGGGCAAATCAGAATTTTGATTCAAATTTCGCAATGTCTGCCGCAAATTATTCAAGCCAGGCTCCTTTTGGGAAATCTATTGTCCATCAATCTCAATCTTCTTCTAACTTTATTGATCAACTTTTAGCAATTGCAATTCAGTTTCCATCCGCTCTGAATTCCGAAGAATTTATGGAAATTAATCCAATTTTTTTCACCGGAGCAGCAAAAAGTATTTTTTCGGCGATTGAAGAGGTTGGTGGATTGGATATTGGTGCAGCTTTAGAAGATAGTAAAGGGGCTTGGATTCAAGAACTTGCAAATAGTCTAAAAGAAGCTGCCGGGTTTGTTGAAGACGAGACAATAGAGCTAGATCCTGATCTTGAAGAACGAAGAAAAAAAATTCCGGGTTTGATTTATTTAGCAAAACTTTCAACATTAAAATTACCAGTTGATAATCTAGAAGAAATTCGTGATCTTGGGAATGATTATTTACATAGGTTGCTGAAAAAAAATAAACAAGCTATTTTGCCACAACTAAAGCAGAAGCTGAAAAATTTAGAATATGGTTCAAAAGAGTATAAAGAACTTTTTCAGAAGATTTTATCAATGTCAAGATAGTATAATATTAAAGTTATGGGTTCACATTTTAAAGGTTCTAAAGAAAATAAACGCGATTTAGTTCTTGTAACTGGTCGTGCACATCCTGAATTAGCTAAAGCTGTAGCTGAAAATCTTGGTATAGAATTGCTAAAGACTAAAATTTACGATTTTGCTAATGGTGAAATTTATGTTCATTTTCAAGAGTCTGTTCGTGGTTGTGATGTTTTTGTTTTGCAAACTCATGTTACTCCTATGAATAAAGCCATAATGGAACAATTAATTATGGTTGATGCGCTTAAGAGAGCTTCAGCGAAGTCAATTACGGTTGTTTGTCCTTTCTTGGGGTATTCCCGCCAAGACAAAAAGAGTAATGGGCGTGAACCAATTTCAGCGCGTTTGATTTTTGATTTATTTACAGCTGCTGGAGCAGATAGAATTATGTCAATCGATCTTCACTCTGCACAATTACAAGGTTTTTTTGATGGCCCTCTTGATCACCTTTACGCTATGCCAATTTTGACTGAGTATATTAAAACACGTGTTGATCTAGATAATGTAACTATTGTTTCACCAGATGCTGGTCGAATTCGTGTAGCAGAGCAGTGGGCAGATAGGATTAAGAGAGATGGAGCTAACGCTTCTCCTTTAGCTTTTATTCACAAAACAAGAGATATTACTCGTCCGAATGTTGTTAAACATGGGCGTGTTGTTGGTGATGTTGAGGGTCGAGATTGTGTAATTTCTGATGATTTGATTGATACTGCTGGGACAATTGCTGGAGCTGTTTCTGCACTTTGGGATGCTGGAGCAAAATCTGTAATTGTTGCTGCAACTCACGGCGTTTTGTCAGATCCAGCTAAAGAAAGATTGAGCGAATGTGGAGCAACTGAAGTTATTGTGACTGACACATTACCAATTCCTGAAGAAAAGCGTTTTGATAATTTAACTATTTTATCAGTTGCACCTTTGTTGGCAGAAGCTATGAAAGCCGTTTTTGAAGCTGGCTCAGTGACTTCTTTAATTAATGCCAAAAATCTATAATAGATATTTTTTAAAAATAAACATGAAGTTCAAAACTCAGATAAATGTATTTTTAGTTTTATCTTTAATTTTGGTTTTTTGCTTTGTTTCTTTCTTGGTTTCTTTCTCGTCAATTTTGGGAGTTAAAAGAGCAGTAGCACTGGAAAATAAGTCTGTTTTTGAACAACAAAGTTCAGAAAAGAAACTAACAGAAAGTTTAGTTGGTGAAAAAGGAAGCAAATATCAATATAAAACAACAATTGATTTGAAAAATAGCTCACTGATTGCCATAATTTGGGGAAGAAACTCTAAGGCTATTGTTAGCGCTGAATATAAAATAGCTGGTAAAAGTCTGAAAAGTTTAGAAATTAATGATAGTGGCGAAGGTCCAAAAGAAGCTAATGTTGATTCATCTGAGTATGGCTTATTCCAAAAGGGTGATAAAATTACTTTTACAATAAATAGCTCAAAAAAATTAAATTCTGTTCGTTTGACAATTGAAAATACTGAATCTTCTCAAAAAATTTTAAGTTACAATCCAAGTTACAATCCAAGTTACAATAAAGTAGAATCTAGTTCAGATTCTCAGATCTCAACTTCAACACCGAAAATACATACTCGAGCAGATTGGGGTGCTAATGAAAATTTGATGCATTGGAAAAGGGATTACACTCGTTACCAAGGTGCAATTATTCACCATACCGCTGGGGATAATTATAATTACAGTAAAGCTTCTGTTCCTGGTTTGCTCAGAGCAATTTATCACTATCACGCTGTTACGCTAGGGTGGGGTGATATAGGGTATAATTTTTTGATTGATCGTTTCGGGCAAATTTGGGAAGGTCGCAAAGGTAGTATTGATTCGCAAGTTGTCGGTGGACATGCTTACCATGCCAATTATCAGACATTTGGTGTTTCAGTGATTGGTGATTATCAATCTAATTCTTTTGTTGCTCCAGCAATTATTAAATCTTTAAAACAAATAATCACTTGGAAGTTCAATCAATCGGGCATTGTTGGTTCAGGGAAAATGCATACATATAATGGCTATGGATATTCAGTATCATTGCCAAAAGTTGTTGGACACAGAGATCAAGGTTTGACAAGTTGCCCAGGGCGATATTTGGAAAATTATGTTCCTGAAATTCGAGATTATGTAATTAAGCACACAATCAAGCATTCAGTTTCTGGATCGCTTTTGAAAAAGTGGCAAAAGCTTGGCGGTGTTAATGGTAAGCTAGGAGCGCCAATTGCTAATGAGAAATGCCAGTGGGGAGTGGATAATGAAGGTTGTGCCCAGAATTTCAAGGAAGGTCAATTAGCTTGGAGCCGTCAAACTGGCGCCCACCCAGTTTATTCTCAGATAAATAAATTCTGGCAAAATGGTGGCGGTAGGGATAGCGATTTAGGGTATCCAACGGCAGATCAAAAATCATATAAAGTTAGTGGTGGAAAAGATGGGTTTTCACAGGTTTTTCAAGGCGGTAAATTATATTGGACACCTAAAAAAGGTGTCTGGATTAAATATACAGGTTGGTCAGGATCGTCAATTAATTGGATGTTGAGTAAAAAAATTAGTGTTAATAATAAAGATAATTTTTTAAAATATAAAACAGCCTCAAGAGAAGAGATAGTAACTTTTTTAGAAAGATACGCTAAAAGAATTGAAGACAAGGAAGTTGAAAATATTCAAAGTTGTGGTTTTGAAGATATGACATCAGACAAGAGTTTTAATGAAGCAATTTGTTGGGCGAAGGATAATCATATTACAACAGGATTTACTTCAAAAAAATTTAGTCCTTTAAAAAAGACAACACGTTTACAGATTGCTTTATTCATTTATCGTCTAGCTGGTTCGCCCCAAGTAAACTTAACTAAGCAGCAAAATAAGATGTATATAAAATTTAAAGATACAAAAAAATTGAGCAAAAAGGATCAAGATGCTGTTAAATTTTTGATTTCTAAGAAAGTTACAACTGGTGTTACCACAACTACATTTAAGCCTCAATCGTTAGTCACAAGAGAACAACTCGCAGCTTTTTTATATAGAATGAATCAAGCCAAGCTTTAGCATCTGTATTTATTTTTTTAAAATTTATTTTAGAATAAGTGTAATAAATGTGAAAATTAATTGTTGTGTGTTATATAATATATTTTATGATAAAGAGGCTAAGAGATTATAGGCAATTTTTGCGTTTCTTTTTGATTTTTTCTTTATCTTTCGCTCTAGTTAGTGGTGTTTCTCTGATTAAGAGTAATTTAAATTCGGCAAAAGCTTATTCTGAAACACCGATTGGATTTGATGCTACAAAGCGATTGCCGTATGATGATCCTGATTTAGGGATTGGCGTAGCTTTGGGGACAGACCCAAATGGTATTGTTCCGATTCAAAATGTCAACTCAGAAACAAATGCTGGTTTGGTTAGAGTTGTTGTGGCAAGTCCGGATTCTGATGTGCAGATTTTCTCATGTGGAGCTGATATTTTACAAATCCCGAAAAATAATTCAGCTTCAACAACTTTTTTGACAAGCTTTAAATCTGGAGGGGTTAATCTTTATGCTGATAAGCCGATTAATGCTAGAGTTGAAGTTGTAGCTAGTTTTCAATCAACGAATCAGCCTGGTTCGGTTCATGCTCTTGATAAAGCAGTTTTAAGAGCAGATTCAATGCAGGATTTATCTGGAAAAGAAATTACTAAAAATGGCGGTTTTGTTGGTGTTACCGGACAAGGCGGAGTTCCATCAGAAAATGTTAGAGCTGTTTTTTATACTGCCACAATTACCACTTCAGCAAGTCATTCTTTCTTTGAAATTGCTGGCAATGAAATCGAAATTCCAGATAAGGGGATTACACACATATCATCAGTTGCAGTTCCTGATAGTAACGGCAATCTTCCTGTAGCGATTTACCGAGGGGATAAAAAAGTTGATACATCGGCAAGAATCCG
>JAISHP010000025.1 GCA_031262545.1 Candidatus Ancillula hodotermitis
AGAATGCAGATGGCTCTATTTATGTATAGACTTGCTAACTCTCCTAAAGAATCAACTTCTAATAAATATAAAGTAACAGACTGGGATAAAGGTTGGAATAAGGAATGTAAACAAGCTATCAACTTCCTACTTGCTAATGGAGTTTCAACTCAAAAGAAAGCAGCTTATAATGCATCTAGTTTTGTAACTCGTGCCCAAATGGCAGCTTTCATGGATAGATTATATGATAACGTGTTGATTAAATAGACTGTTTTGTAAACCACCCCGCCCTACGGGCACCCCTCCAAAGAGGGGAACTAGGTAAATCTTCGGGTGACCTTCAAAGAGGAGAACAGTTCTCCTCCTGCGGAGGAGGGGACCACGCAGTGGTGAGGTGGTTTAATATTCTAGTTTAATATTCACAGAATTTTCACAATTGAACAAAAAAATGATAAATTTTGATTTATTTATCTATGAGATAATATTAATATTATTTTAAGTTATATGTGGTAAATATAACTTACCTGTTAGTAAAGTAAATAAGAAGAAGGGTATTTTATGGAATTAGGGTTCGGTCTACTTCAAGATCCAAGAAAGTTGGATAAAAAGCAAATTCAGAAAATAGCAATTATTGGTTTGTGTTTTATAGTTTGTATTGCTTTTGTAATTGCGTTTTTAGTTCCAAGTAAACTTTGGGGTGCACAAGAACAAAATGAAAAGAATATGCGAGATAAACTTGCCAATTCAATTAATTCTGACCAATACCCTAATGGAATGTTTGACTTTTTGACAGCTAAAGTTTCAGCGGATGAAGGTCAGACAATTCAGTTTGATATTGTTCGGCGAGGAAATACTGAAAATTCGGCAAGTGTTGATTTAAAAGCTATTGATATTACTTCTAAATATGGGGAAGCATCTCTTGGCGGAGATTTTTGGATTGAGCAGATGCCTGATACAGTTCAAGATTCAAATGATTCAATTGAATTTCAAAGCAAGATTAAAAAGAGTGATGAAAATAAAGGTGTCAAAGCAGATGATTCAAGTGTTGAAGATTCAAAAAGTATGGTTCAAGAAACTGCTGAAGCATCAGAAAAACAACCATATACTGTTGGCGATAATGTAGATCAGCTTTCTACAGCCGATAAGAATAAACTTGTTGAACAATATTTAGATGATGGAAATAGTAGTAAAACTTCTGAAACTCAAAACATCGGTTCTGATAACAATAATGATAGCCAAACAAAAGAGGCATCTTCAGGAAACGATTTTAATCAAGCAGTTGCTAAAGATGGAACAGTAACTTTACCATATTCAGGTAAAGATTCAGTATCTTCGCTTCCTTTGTTGGGCAATACTCAAATGGTTAAAACAAATAAAAAAGATGCTGCGGTAAATGGCGTAGAAAAGCCTACAGATTTAGCAAAATTTGCTAAGGCTATGACAGGTAATGAGTCACAGCAACGAGATTGGAAGTCAGCTGATTCAAATACCCAGAAAAAATTAGCTAAAACTTACCAAAAACAATACCAAGCTATGCCAGGTGCGATTGTTCACTTGAATTTTGCTGCTGGTCAATATATTAAAAAATTACGTTTCCACATTGAAAAAGATAAAATTTCTGAAGATGATGAGCAGGCTCTATTAGCTTTGCTAAACCCAGTTGGCTGTGCAACTTCTGATAATCCAACTGGTGAATTAGTAATTAAAGATAAGAACGATTCTGAAAACTCAACTTATAGTTTTCAAAATAGTGACTATCTTTCAAAAGCTAATGATCAGTATGCAACTGTAACTGTTGAAAGAAAAGATGGTTTGGATAAGTTTAGCTCTGTAGCAATTTCTTCAGCTTCTGGGGCAGGTGAAAATGGCGCTAAATCTGGAGAAAATTATCGTCAATTCCAAGAAACTATCGATTTTGTTCCTGGACAAAAGACCAAGCAAGTTCAAATCCCAGTAACTCATCCTTCAACAGAAGCTAAGTATTTCAATGTTGAATTGGGAAGTGTTAATGACTCTAAGATTAGTGGGCAAAATAGTGCGCAAATCGTTTTAGCAGCGGCAAATGGCAGTGAAAAATTAACAGCTTCAACTGGTGATGATTTTTCAAATAAAGAAGCATCTGATCCTTGGAAGGCGCGTCAGGCTTGGAGTTACGGGACAAGCTCTTGCGGAGGATATGGGGCTTGCGGTTGGCTAAATAGTTCTCAACGTTCGGATATGTCTAAAATGGGTCTGCTTCATGTTAAAGCTAAAGGGACCAGTATGGTTCGCCACAGTAAATATAAATTTCCTTTTAGTAAGACTGTTTGGTGGACACCTGGTGGTTGTCACTACTTAAAAATAGGTAGTACAGAAAAAAAGTGCTCCACACTTTGGTGGGGTAATACTGAAACTTGGGAAGAAAAAATGAATACTTTTGATTCTCATGCGACAAGTTTTGAAGTTGGTCTGCACGGAAATTCAGATAAACACGATTCAACATTTTGGGATTATCATCTTTATTATATGCCAATGTTAGTAAATATAGGTGACAAAAAGCGTAGTGATGGTGATTCTCAGCAAAGGACAAAGACTTGGACAAGTGCTACAACCTATTATTATGACAAGAATGATTCTACAAAGATAATTGGATCACTAAAATTCTCTGGGCAAAACGAAAACACTCGTTCTAATTATTACTATAATGATGATAATGTTAGTTTTGATGCCTTATATGAATCTTCGCTTAATAAAAATTGGCAAAATGCAACTTATCTTTGGGGAGTTAAGGTTCAAACTGTTGCGGGATCAAAACAATCTTTTTATTATATTCCATCAACTAGTTTTAAAGTTTGGGATTTATATTCAGGAAATATAAGAGATGTGTATGGTAATAAGATTCCTTCAAAATTAGTTACTCAAAATACTAACGGAATTCCAACTTTTAATATTTATCCTGTTTACAAACAAAGAATAGCAAATGTTCGAATTGAGGTTGATAATTCTAAAGTTACCGCAGCTGCTGGAACTTTTGGGAAGGGCAATGTAACTGGCGGACAAATTGGGCAGATGGATAAAATAAAATTGAATATTGTCCCTGCTAAAAATAGTCCTTGGGCAGTAGCTGCTTGGGAGATCTATGGGCGTAATTTTAATGATCACTACCCAACGGTTAATAGTAAAGAAAACGGTGAGTGGACTTATTCTCATTGTTTGACTAGAAAAGCAAACGATAAAGCTTGTGCATCTGTTTATAATACGACTTCAGGAAAGGTCAAGGATGGCGATAGGCTTGATGCGGGCTATGGAGCTTGGTATCCTTGGCAAGAGATCGAATCACCTTGGAACTCTGTTAATGGCGTTTTTGCTGGTGTATCAGGAACATATAATCCAAATTGGTCAAGCGGAACTCCGACTCCAGGGACAGTAACGTTTCAACCACAAGTTGATGGACCAAGAAGTTTCTTAGTTATTAGGGCTAAATATCAAAAACCATATATTTCTATGGAAGCTAATCCACAAAGTGGGAATATGTCTGATCAAGCTAAAGTTGGTATTCAGCTTCCAAAATATTTAGGAAAACAGACCGCCGAAGTTGATGATAAATCTTGGACAGAAACAAAAACAAAAACAGTTAGAGATCCGGATAAATGTGTAACTAAAACTGAAACTGTTAAAAGAAAGTGGTGGGAGCTCTGGAAGCCTAAAACTTATCAGGTTCAAACAAAAGTATGTACACCTCAATCTCATCAAGAGAAATATACAGTAAAACACGATAACTACAAAACAACTCCTTTAAAGCTTGAATCGTATCAAATAAATCAAGAGTATGATTTTATTTCAGGATTTAAGAAAGATGTTAAAGATCCTGATAACTACCAAATTAGATGGTATGATATGTCGGGTGATGAGAATAAAGATGGTATTTTGGATAATGCTGAGAGAACTGCGCTTGGAAATGCAAGTAGTGCTCTAAAATTGCAACATTCTGTGATTGCTGAAAATTTACCTTATGTTCCAAGATTTGGTGGAAACCATCAACTATATTACGAAGTTAAACTAAAATCTGCGAATAAAGATAAAAAGCTTAGACATATTTCTGGGCATCTTGTTTACAAAGGTGCTAGTGTTATTGATAAAGATAAAAATGCTAGTAATTTAACACAAAAGAATTTGGCTAATATTAAGGTGATTTGCGATGGGCAGGTTGGACAGACTGATGCGAATGGCTATTTTGATTTTTCTTCAGCTGCTTGGGATACTGGAGATGATCATCTTGTAACAGTTGAGTATGGTGGAAAGACTTATCAATATTTAGTTGAAATTAATGTTTCTGCTGGAGATTTAGCGATTAATGAATATAACACTTTTGATGTTTCAGGTTTTACAGCTCAGAGAAAGAGTTCTGATACTAAAACCTACACTGATCTAAAACCTGGTCAGATTTATAATGAGGATACTGACCACACTTATTCAGTCAAAGTAACAACCGGAGTAAATGGAATTGTTGCAAATAAGGTTATCTTTAGACATTATGATTCAAATGGTGATGTTAAGGGAACTCACGAAGCTTCTGCTCAAGGCGGGAATGTTTGGTCTGCGACTTGGAATCCGGCAAGCGATGGAACAGGGGCAGGTGACTATTTAACAGTTCAAGTTGAAGATCAAAACGGAACAGCTTCTGTTGAGCACCAAATTGGTTTTACTTATATTGGAAAGCTGGCAGCAATTAGTTTAATCAATTCTTTCAAGTCGCCACTTAATCCTGTAATTGACTTCTTAGGTTCAATTGATAGTGCATTTGATTTAGGTTTAGTTCAAAAACTTGATGACAAAATTGAGGACAAATTGAAAGCACAAAACGCTATTATTGATCAAACTTTGCCACTTAAGAATTCTAATGGAGATGTTGTTAATTTAGATGGAAAAGATTTAGAATATAATCAACGTGTAATTACGCTTGGGTTTACTAAAGACTTTTCTGGTGACCTTGCCAAAAAAGATGAAACAGCTACCGATGAGGTTTTAAATGAAGCTAAAACTGCAAGTAATGCTTCAAGTGATGCCGAAAAAGCTAAATCAAAAACTACAGTTCAAAATGATTCTAAAAAGGCTGTTGATAAAAACAACACGGACACTCAACGCACAGCAAAAGTTTCTGGAAGTTACAGCGCAACTATGGGCGTTGCATTCTCTTTAACAATGAAGACTGATCCGCTTGATTGTGGAACATCAGTTTCTCAAAAAAATAATGGTTGTAATCACTATTATTTTGATAGTTTCACAATAACAGGGACTGTTAGCGCTGCGGCAGATAAAAAGATTACCTACACAACGCCAATTGCTGTTCAGATTTTTGCTCAGCTTAGTTTCCAAGGGAATATTAATGCTGTTCTTGGAATTGAGAAATATCAGAATAAATATTATTTCCCTAAGGATGAGAATGATACAACTTTCCCTAAGATTGATTTAACTAAAGCGGGAATATCTGATGTTAATCGTGAATATGATTTTTATGGTAAGCTATATGTTTTACCGACTATTAAAATTACTGTTGGAGCACAAGTTGATTTCTTGGCTAAAGTAGCGTTAGATGGTCAAGCAGCTTTTGATATGGAATTTTCAACTTCTGGAGAAGGGGCTGGTAATGTTGAACTTTCTTCAAATCTTACATTAACTTTGCTAGGTGGGTTAATTACTAAATCTTGGAAAGTTGTTGATAAAAAGTATGATTTATTCAGTACTAATGGTGGAAAAGTTGGGGATGCTATAAATTCTGTTGCTGGTGATGAAGACTATCGTTATAAGAAAGTAACAACAGCTGATGCAAGTAATCGAGATTATCTTAAGAATCGCTCTGGATGGGGTAATAATAATCTGGTTAGCGCAGAAATAAATGATGGAGCTAGAAAATTAGGAGCAACAGCCGCAAGAAAACTTGCAAGCGGAGCCGATATTTCGGGTGATGATACCCTTGAAACTGGAGCTTACCCTTCAGCTGATCCATGGATTTTCAATACAGGAACAGATAAAGATGGTAATTCAAATTCGCAAGTTATGTTCTTTTTGGATGATAACGGGAGTAAAGATAATTTAAACCATACTCAAGTTATGTTTTCAAAAGCTACATATAATGTTGGTTCTAAGCCAAATTGGTCAACACCTGAGAAGGTTGATTCAGACTCAACACCTGATGATTCTGTTTCGGCAACTGATTTAGGGAATGGCAAAATTGCTGTGACTTGGGCAAGTTCTAATCAGAATTATACAGAAGGTCAAGCACCAGCTGATATGTTAAATTCTCGGAATATTAAAATGCGTTTGTTTGATAAAGCTACTCAGACTTTTGGACCTGTATTCGCTGTGACACATACAACCGATTGGGATAGCTATTCTAATGAATCTCCAAGTTTGTATGTTTATGATGGAACTAGAATTGGTAATTCACATCAAATTGTAGTTAGCTATATTAAAGCTAGTTATGCCTCAACAACAAGCGATAAAGATAGTTCAGCTTATGTAGGGGATATGTTAAACCCGACAGAAACTGAAATGGTTTACCGTATTTATGATATGGATATGGGTAGATTTTTAACATTCAATGATATTAGCGGAGCTGATACTGAATATTGTGGAAACTTTGCTGATCAAGGTTACAATTCTGTTCATGATTGTATGACTGATTGGGATAATAATTGGTATGGCCAATTTGGATTTGATTCTCAAGAATATACGGATAGTAATAATGTTGTTCATCAAATGCCTAAGGCAAGAGCTATGGAACAACAGGTCATTACAGATCCTCTTCTGTCAGGTAATCTATATATCGCGACTGTTGTAGACGTTGATGGTGATCTTTCTACAACTGATGATAGACAAATTCTAGTTGAGTGGAACTATGCAAATTATGATGATAATGGAGTTACTTCTGTAACTTATGTTGCTCCGCATCTTTTGACAAATAACACTAAGAATAATCATAATATATATTTTTCAACAGATGAAAACAATCAAATAAATTTATATTATCTTTCAGATGGGAATATTCAAAGTGTTAACTTTTCAAATATGGCAGCAATTTTTGCCGGAACAGAAGATGCTGATAAGAATGCTAATACTAATTTAGGAATTAATGCAATTACTGTTTATCAACATCCAGATAATCAACCTGTAACTGAATTTGATATCAAGAAACACGGGAATGATTTGTATCTTGGGTATGTTCAACAAGGGCTTACATATAAAGCCGGAGTTACAAAAGATTCTGAAGAGGCTAAAGATGTCAAGAATCAATTTGCGGAGAAGCAAATTTATTTAATTAAGCAATCTTCAAACTCTTGGAGCAAGCCTGTTCAAGTGACTGATGATCAAGGTGGGAATTATACTGACATCAGCTTGGCTCGCACTTCTTCTAATAACTTACGTATAGCCTACTTGAAAGGTGAATCTTCAATTCAAAAGATTGGGGATAAGCAAACAGTTGCTGAAGATCAAAATAATCGTTCTTTGAAAGTTACTGATTATAATATGAATACAGAAAAAGTAAGTTTGTCTCTTGATCAAAATGTTTTAAATCAAACTAATTCAGGAGATAGTAAGGCTTCAGCTTTGGTTAATGTTAAGAATGAATCTTTGAAGACTATTTCAAACTTGAAGATTGGTTTGTTCTTGATTAGTCCTAAAGGAAAAGAAACCCAAGCTGGTTCAAAAACTATTTCTTCAATTGAAGGAGGTGTTACAGAATCTGTTGGTATTAATTATTCTGCACCTGCTGATTTAAATGGCTATTCAATTCAGGCTCGGGTTATAAGCGGTGCTAAGACAGTTTCTGAAAAGGCTCTAGAGCAATCTTTCGGTCTTTCTGCTAGTGGGAACAAGCTTGGTGGGCCACAAGAAGGGATTTATTTGGCTGATCAAGATGCTGACGGAAACACTACTGGTTCAGATGTTGTAAAACTTAAAGTAAACCCAGCTATGGAGATTGAGACAGTTAATCAAACTATTGTTGATAGATCTACTGTTGATTTCTCTGTTGATGTTAAGAGTTTGAGTTATAAAGATATTAAAGGTCAAAAACTTGAAGTTCGTCAAGATGATCAAAAAGGTAAAGTAATAGCTACATCAAAGGCAGCTAAAGTTCCTGCTTTGTCAACAGCTACTTTTAGCTTTAGCGCTAAAGTTCCGGAAAGTTTGTATAAAGAAAAGACTAATGATGATGGATCAGTTTCAGAAGTTGCTATTGTGACAATTTATATTGATGCTAATACTTTCAAACAAATCACAATTGAGCGTAAAGCTAATTCAGATTATGTCACTCTTGATAAAGAAACGACAAAGATGTTCCCGCCTGCAGTAATGTCATCAATTAGTTTGCACCCTGGTAAATCTAAGAATCTTGGTCAATCTAACAATGTTAATGGGAAGACACTATTCTATTTGCCAGCTTATACAAAGCTTCCTAAGACTGAAAAAGGAAAAGAAAAGGATCAAAAGGCTTCAGGAGTGGTAGAATTTGCTGCAGTAGCTAGTTTACCAAAAGTTTCAATTTCTGATTTAGGCGATATTGATCACTTGATGACATTGAAACTTATGAAACAAGCAGCAGTTGGTATAAATATGGAAGATAGAGTTGCAACTGATGAGGTTCAACCGCTTGATGTAAGTTATAAATATACTTCAAGTAACCCAGATATTGCTGATGTTTCAGGTGGGGTCTTAACAGCTAAAAAAGCTGGAGATGTAACTATTAAAGTTCAATCTTACTATAATAGTCACCCTCAGCTTTCTAATGTTCAACCTGATAATACAACAAGCACAATTGAAGAGGATCAATTCTTGACATTACCTAGTAAGTATATTAATACTACTTATATCAAGATCCACATTCCTGCTTCACCAAGCGAGACTGCTCATAAAGCAATTCATAAATTAGCACATTCAGGTTGGGGATTCTTAGTTCTTTTGCTACTTGCTTTTGGACTTCTAGCTGGATATGAAGTTAGTAAGAAAAGAGCAAAAAGAAGTAATAAACATTTCGCGTAACTAGCTTGTTCAAATTAGAAAAGTAGCAGATCTGAAACATAATATAAAAGTTTCAAATCTGCTACTTTCTTTAAAGTGTCATATATGACATAATAGATAAAAGTTGCAAAAACTTCAATAGATGATTTTGGAACAGGTCCAGTAATTGTTATAGAAAGATTTGATAATATATATAATAAGAACGGGAATATTGTTAGTCGTATTCATCAAGAAGATCTGAATCAAGCTTTGGGGTATCGCAGTAATAAAAAATATCAATATTTAGATGGAGCAACAACTGAAAAGGTATTTAATAAAATTTTGGAAGTAGGGACTGCGAAAAATAAACAGGAAAATTCTGGAAATATTTTGATCAGTTTCTTACTTGAATATTTAATTGGTTTTAGTGATGGTCATGCTAAAAATCATAGTTTACAACTTTTTAGAGATGGTGAGGTTGAATTAGCCCCATTATATGATGTGTCAACAATGTTTACGTATCCGAATCAAATGAAGAATCAACTAGGAAAAAGTGCTTTTGGAATTGGAGGGGAAATCTATCTTTTTATAGGTAAAAATGTTCCCCTCTTTGGAGGGGTGCCCGCAGGGCGGGGTGGTTGCGCAGAAGGGAAACAATTTTCAAACGAGAGTAATATGTATAATATATATGTGGTTTTAGACGAGTTATTAAGGTCGGAAATTTCGGCTACACTTCCTGATAGAGTTGAATTAAAAATTGATGGAGTTGCTAATGCCAGAGATTGGGGTAATGCTTTAAATGTCTTGTCTAAGGATATGGAAGTTATAAAAAATCAAGATAAGACAAAAACAAATTCTTTATTGAGTGCTCGTAAACTAATCAGAACAGCTCATCTTTCATCTTTGACACCTAAAGGAGAAGAACAATTATTAAATCTTGGCGTTGAAAAAGTTATTGATTTACGCTCTATAACCGAAGCGGAGCAAGAGGGATATGACAAACATTCTAAAGTTAGCGAAGGCAAGATTGAGTATTTAAATATTCCAGTTGAGGCCATTATTGAAGAAGATGTTGAGCAAGATGTAACAAACATTTCTGATGATGATTTTATTAATTATGGCTTCTGGTCAATGAAACGCTTATACAGCTATTTTATTTCTGATGAAACAATGAGGAAGCAATTTGGTAAGGCATTAATAGAAATTTCCAATACAAAAGGTGCTGTTTTGATTCATTGTAGGTCTGGAAAAGATCGGACAGGCTGGCTTTCTGCTCTTTGCGGGATGATTTGTGGCTTGGAATGGGAAGCTATAATGAATGAATATTTAATGTCCAAAACGGCAGGAATTGAAAAGGCAAAAGACTTAGCTAATTTTTATAGCCAGCAATACACTGTTCATGATTGGCGTATGTTTATTCCATTTGCTAGCGTGTTCTCGGAGTATTTACAAAATGCTTATGATTTGATGATTGAAAAATTTGGGAATTTAGATAATTACTTAAAGTCTTGCGGAGTTGATAGAATGGTACAAAAAAAGATTCAAGAGAAGTTTATTGGTAAAAAAAATCACAATTCTGGTGATTTCCCAGATTTAGTTGTTTTGGCTGGTCCAACTGCTGTTGGGAAAGGAACTGTTTCGAGGAGATTGGTTGAAAAATATCCTCAAGTGTATTTGTCTGTTTCTGCTACAACTAGAGATCCTCGTCCTGGAGAAATTGATGGTGTTCATTATCACTTTTTAACCAGATCTCAATTTGATCAAAAGATTGATGAAAATGAGTTTTTAGAGTGGGCAGTTGTTCACCAGGAGAATAAATATGGGACTTTAAAGCAACCGATTATTGAGGCAAATAAACAGGGGCGTCCAGCTCTGTTAGAGATAGATTTACAAGGTGCTAGAAAAGTTCGTCAAGTTTTAGCTAATTCAAATTTTAAAACTAGATTAGTTTTCTTAGCTCCTCCTACTTTTGAAGAGTTGATTACACGTTTAGGAATGAGAGGGACAGAATCTCGCGAAGAGAGAGAAAGACGTTTGGAGACAGCTCGAGTTGAGATGCGAGCAGAAGATGAATTTGATGATGTAATTGTCAATGATGATGTTGATGTTGCTGTTCATCAATTAGCTCAAATTATGGGGCTAGAAAAATAAGGCTAGAAAAATAAGGCTGAAAAAATGAAGACAAAAGGAGAAATTTATGGCTGATTCAAATATTAAAACAAGTATTTCAGGTTTTCCTGAGCTTCTTCCTGAAGGCCGACGTCTAGAAAAGGCTATGCTAGAGAAGATTCGTAATGCTTTTACACTTTACGGTTTTGATGAGATTGAGATGCGTGCAGTTGAGCCTGTTTCTCAGTTACTTGCTAAAGGTGAAACATCAAAAGAGATTTATCTATTAACTCGTTTGCAAGACCCTAAAATTGATTTAAAATCAAAGAAGCAGCTTGGATTGCATTTTGATTTAACAGTTCCTTTTGCCAGATATGTTTCTGACAATCAAGGTTTTTTGCAATTTCCATTTCGACGTTGCTCAATTGGCAAAGTTTGGAGAGGGGAGAGACCAACAGCTGGGCGTTTTAGAGAGTTTACTCAGGCTGATGTAGATATTGTAGCAAGATGTGAAAATGGTTTGTCTGCTAAGGAAGCTTTGCCGGTTTGGCAGGATTTAGAAGTCGTTAGGACGATTAATTCGGCACTCGTGGCGTTAAGAGAATTAGGCTTGCCAAAAGCAATTATCCATGTAAATAATCGTGAACTTTTGCAATCAGCCTATGAAATTTTTGGTGTTCAAGATTATGAAGAAACTTTGCGAGTTGTAGATAAACTAGATAAAATTGGGGCAGAAGAAGTCGTTTCTCAGCTGGTTAAAAATGGGGAAAGCGAAGAAACTGCTAAAAAATGTTTGCAGATTTCAGAAATCAATACAACTTCAGCAGATGAACTTACAGCAAAATTACAAAATCTTTTTGCGAGTGATTTTGAGAAATTACGTGGTTTAGATGAGCTCTTACAATTTCTAAATCTTGGTTTAGATACAATTGTAGCTGATTTAAAAATTGCTCGTGGTTTAGATTATTATACAGGTTCTGTTTTTGAAACTTTTTTAGAAGGGTTTGAAAATTATGGTTCAATTTCTTCGGGCGGGCGTTATGATAATTTGGTCGGAAAGTCTGCTGGTTCTAAGATTCAATATCCAGGTGTTGGAATGTCAATTGGTGTCACAAGATTACTTTCAATTTTATTGGAATTAAATAAGCAAAATGGCAATCAAGATGCTTCTGGTGAGTTTAGCCCAGTTCAGATAATGGTAATAGTTAATTCAGAAGAAGAGAGAAAAGATTCTGAGCAGGTAACTGAAAAAATTCGTAAGTTGGGAACTCCAGCTATAACTTCTCCTATTTCAACTAAGTTTGGTAAGCAGATTGATTTTGCATTTAAGCGTAAAATACAAAATGTTGTATTTATCCAAGAAGATAAGTCACTAGCAATTAAAAATGTTTTTACTGGCGAGCAAACTGAATATAAAATTAATTAATTATGAGTAAAGTTTTAGTTGTTATTACAGATGAAGAAAATAAAGCTAATGATTCTGTAATTAAGCGGCGGTGTCGTGAACATCTTCTGAAACAGACTTTTAAAGATTTTGAGATTTCTGAGAATTTTTCAAATAAGTCTTTTTTTAGTAAATCTCAATATACCGCTTTGCTTGATATTTCTGATTACTGGGATTCTGAATTTTTGGAGAGGTTGGTAGCAAAGCTAGAATTTAATCAAAATTTAAAAGCAATTTATTCTTATTCAGAAGTTGCTAATGAAGTTCGGCGTAGCCTGCCGAGTGTTTATGAAGGTGAAAAATATCAGTATGTTCGGGATTGGCCTCAAGGGTATGACCCACAAAAAATTCCTAGAAGTTCAATGGTCTTTAGAACTGATTTTTTAGCTGATAAATTGAATTTACAATCAAATCTAAATAATTTATTTTCTCGTGATAAATTAATTAAAAATAAGGATATAGCTAAAATAGATGAGTTGTTAGCGCATGTTCAATTACATTTTCGTAATCAACAAGAAAAGGTTAAGCCGGTTTTAGAAAGAATTCAATATAGATCTAAGTGGCAAGCAAAAAGATTGCTAAATAAGCCTCTAGCAATGTTTGAGTCAGCGCCGTTTGGAACGCGTGACCGTGGGAATTTTGGTGATTTGCTTTCACATACAATTTTAGAACAGCTTTTTGGAGTTGAAACTTATTTGAAAGGTTCTGAAGAAACTGAAATTAGTGTGATTGGATCAATTCTAGAGCGATTGGCTGTTTGTAATAATAATCGTAAACCTTATGTTTGGGGTTCTGGCTATCTTTTTGAAGATGATTCGGTTTTGAGTTGTAAAAAAGCTAAGGTTTTCGCCGTTAGAGGAAAGAAATCGCTTGAGAGAATTATTGATGTTCCTAAAAATAGAAAAATTGCAATTGGTGATCCTGGAATTTTAATTAATTTAGCTTGGGAGAAGTTGTATCCTGATTTTCAAAAACAACCTAAAAAATATAAATTAGGTATTGTCCCTAATCATGCTGAGTTAGAGCCAAATTCTCCTGTTTTAGATTTAATCAATCAGTTGACTAGTAGAGATGATATTTTGCTAATTGAACCAATCGGGGTTCCTCTGGAGAAAATTGCACAGATTGTTTCTTGTGAAAATATAGCTTCTTCTTCTTTGCACGGATTGATTACGGCTGATAGTTTTGATATTCCTAATATTAATTTGAAAATGTCTAATTTGGTAACTGGTGGGAATTATAAATTTGATGATTATTATTCAATCTATAATCAAAAAAGACAACAAATAATTAAAATTGAAGATATTGTTAATTTGTCTACTTCTGATATTGTGAGTTTGATTCAAAATAGGTATATAAAGCCAACTGATTTACCAAAATTGCAAGAAAATTTAATTGATGCATTTCCTGTTAAGGGGCTATTTAGGTAGGTCTGGTTAGGTAGATCTGGGAAAAGATTAGGAAAAGTCGGATAATGAGTAAAGGATTAATTTCATTTATAGGGAATAATTTTTATGGAATTGGTGGCGCTGAAACTTCTATGTTTGCTGTGGCAGAAGAATTTGTGCGTTTAGGCTATGAAGTTGAAATGGTTAGTTTGAAGCAGACTAGTGAAAGAGTTTTCCCTCAAGGAATTAAGCCTTTGCGGTTTTACGATAATCGCTTTTTATCTAGAGGAGATAGAATTAAGCGAGATTTGTTTAAATCTAGACATTGGTTCTATTATATGAAAGATTCTAATATTTTAGGTAAGACTTGTATTCCTTATGTGGGGATTGGTTTAAAACGCTATTTGAAGAAAACTAAGGCTCAAACTGTAATTTCGTGTGTAGATGAGGTTCATCCCTTTTTATATAAATCTAAAAATAAGCATATAAAGAATAAGTTTTATTATTTCCATGGCTTTGGAAGTTATTATTTAAAGTTAGATGAGTTTTACAAAAAAGAAATGAGTAAAATAACACCAGAAAATGCTCTTTTTGTGACTGAAAAGATTTACGAAGAAAGTAAACCTTACCATAAAGATAATTTTCTAAAACATGAAATTGTTGGTAATACTATTGCTCGTGAGAATATTTTAGAGCGCTCGCAAATTGGGGATAGTTTGCAAGACACCAAAACTAAAACTGATTTATCTAAAACGGTTTTACAAGGTGTAGTTTTAACTCGCATTTCTGATGATCGTTGGGATGGTTTGATGAATTTGCTTAAGTTTGGAGAATTTATACGTTCTGAACAACAAAGAAAAGAAGAGCTGCAGATTCCTTATCAAAAAATAATAATTAAGGTTTTTGGGGAAGCAAACAGAACTGATGATTTTATTCGGGAAATCGATGAACGAGATCTACAAGATGTTATTAAATATTGTGGGCGAACAGATAGTTCGGTAGCAGAAATTAGAAATAGTGATTTTGTTTTAGATCCTGCAGTAGAGCAAAGTTTTGGGATGGTTTACTTAGAAGCTGTTTTTAATGGGAAGATGGTTTTTGCGACAAAAAATTCGGGTTCGCTAGAAGTATTAAAAGATATTCCCGAATCGTTTTTTAATTCAAGTTCAGATTTGTATGAAAAAATTATGAATTTGTCAAAAATCACAAGAGAGCAGTTGCAAAAAAATTATGATCTTTTGTATTCTAGATTTTCTCCTGAAATTGTGACTGAAAAATTATTAAAAATAATGGAATAAATTGGTATATAGTCTATAAAATTTACATAAGTCAAAAAATATCAAAAATCCTTTTAGCTCAACTTTTGGACTTGTTCTTTCAGTATTTATTGATCGTTCTGAGTTAATAACCATAGGTTAAGGACCACCCCGTCACCTTTGGTGCCACCCCTCCGTAGGAGGGGAACTTGCAGGCTAATGATGAGCCTTACCATTCCGAGGAGGGGAACTTAAACTGTATAATATTAGTATGAAAAATAAAGTTGTAACTGTAGTTGTTTGTATTGTCTTTTTAGCTGGTGGGTTAACTGGTGGTTATTTTTGGGGAAAGTCTTATAGTCAAGAGCAAGCGATAAATACAGACCAGACTCAAACAGTTACTCAAACTGAAGAGAAAGTAACAGCTACTAAAACAGAAAAAGAAGTTCTTTCTCAAGGCGATACAAGTTGGGATGGCGTGAAATATGGACCTTATTCTGACGGCGATGCTGAATTGACTACATTAAAGATTACAGTTCCACCAAATACAAAACTTGATGAGCATACTCATCCTATGCCGAATGCTGGGTATATTTTGCAAGGAGATTTAACTGTTCATAAAGATGCTGATGGGCAAACTCTTGAACTTCACAAAGGTGATGTTATTAGGGAAATGGTTAATCAACCTCATTATGGAGAAGCTGGTCCAAACGGGTGTGTTTTAATTGTGACTTATGCAGGCGTTGATGGTCAGGAACTTTCTGAAGCAGTTAAATAATATATAAAATAGCTCAAACTGTATAATATAAGTATGAATTTATCGAGCAGAAATTCAAAAAGAATTAATTCAAAACTAAAAAGTGTTACGTTATGTTGTATGTTTTTGGTTTCCTTATTATTGTTGTTAAGTTTTGGTGCTTTGATAAAAGTTAATATTGCCAGTGCTGCTGTAACGACAAAAACAGTTGATATTGATTTGAGAATTTATTCAAGTGGGAGTTTAGGTTATTTGATTACTAATTGCGATGATTTATTAACAACTAGCACTAGTTTTTCAACCGACAATGATTTTGAGATTCAAGTTTATAATCCAAATGGATCGGGTGGGTGGTTTACGTACACTGGTGATTCTTATAACACAGATGATCCGATAACCTGTAAGCTTGGTGATGATTCAAATGATTATAAGCAATTAGGTTATAATTCTTTTACCTGCTCAAATACATCTTGTGAAGATACGTATGAAGGCTTAAGATACGACAGTGATATGAGTTCAAAATATGCTTTCCGTTTGCACAGCGATGAATATTCAATTAACTTAGGATTACCGGATCTGAACTCAATTTCTTCAGGGAGCTATGTTTCAACTGGTTTGGTTTTAAACCCTAGTTCAGCCAAAGTTGCAGGAAGTGTCAAGATGTTGAATCTACAGAAATCGGGTTCAAATATAATTGGAACTTTCCAGGCAACGATTAGCAATTGGACAGCTTTCTCAGATTCTGATTATATTACGGTTATGAATGGTGCAACTCAAGTTGCTCAAATTCCTCTGCATCAGCAATCAAGTTCAACTAATTTTTCTGTGCCATATTCAACAAGCAATATCACATTAACTGCAACTAATACAACTTACGGATATTCTAAAACATTTACTATTACTCCTCATTCTTATATCCCAACAATTGCTGAATTTGAACTAGGAAAAACATATACTGATGTGACTGTTCAGGGTTACAGCGGAGCTAAACAATTAACAATTAAAAACACTTTTGGTGTGGTAGTTGTTAAGAAATCGACTTACGGTTCTAGAGTTAACTATTCTGCTTTGAAGAATGGAAAATATACAGCAACTATTGTTGCTGGAACAGCAAAAAAGACTATTTCAAAAACTTTTACAGCAACACAAAAAAAGGCTGTTTCTTTTAAAGACATGAAAGGTCAATCTTCAGAAACTAAAGTAGCTGCAAAATGGTTATCGAAAGTTGGTGTCACAACCGGAATTGGAAATAGTAAATACGCTCCAAAAAACCCAGTTACTCGTGCCCAAATGGCAATGTTCTTATACAGAATGGCAGGAAGCCCTAAATTTAATCCAACAAAGCAATCCTTTAAAGACGTTAAAAAAGCGGCTGGTGAATACGCCGCAATTGAATGGTTGAAGTCAACAAAAATAACAACTGGAGTTTCAAAAACAAAGTTCAATCCAAAAGGAACTGTTACTCGTGCCCAAATGGCAATGTTTTTATATCGTTACGTTTCTTCCCCTTCAATAAGCTCGAAAACACCATTTAAGGATGCAAAAGGAACAGAATTAAAGAAAGCAACAAACTTTTTAAATTCAAAAGGAGTTGCTAAAGGTTTCTCTAAGACAAAGTTCTCTCCAAGCAGCTATTGCACACGTGCGCAAATGGCATTGTTTCTTTATCGATTGGCGGATAAAATTAATCTGAGGTAAAAAATTAGATATGGTTAGGATAATTGACTCAGCAAGAAAACATGATATTTCTGATGAGGATATTATGTGGGTTTATTATACTGCTCATGACGGTATACAATTGTCAGAGGAGCCTGAAAAGTTTATGCTGTTTGGATTCGACACGAAAGGAATTCCTTTGGAAGTTGGTTATTTTGTCAACGAAGATAATGAAATAATTATAATGCACGCTATGAAATTGAGAAAAAGTTACTACAAATATTTATTTAAGGAGGGATTATGGCTGAATTAAATTTAGGAACTGTTAATGGTAAAAAAGTTGATCAAAAAAAGATTGAGGAGTTTACTAAAACCTTTGAACGTGATTGGTCGGATGATGAGACTGTTTCTTTCAAAACTCCTTGGGGTAAGTTGCTTGATGCACTTCAAACTATAGATGTTCCTGCTAATCAAATTACCGCGCTTGAGCAAAAAGCCGCGAGTAAAAATGTTGGAATTGATTCAATTGTGCGCTCTGCATTAGCTCGTGAACTTGTTCTCTAGAATTATTAAAAGATAGGAACATTTTATAAAGATAATCAATTTTGCTCTGCGCTTTTATCAGCAAGGCTCATTAATGTCTAGTTCAAAGACGATGATTAATTCGCCTCGTATTTAGATGTCAGGGGATAAAATAGCTCAAACTGTATAATATAAGTATGACCAGAGTTGATTTTACAAAAATAAATGATTTTATTGCTTTAACACCAATTGATGGGCGATATCGCCGTTATACTGCTTCTTTGGTAAATTTTCTTTCTGAAGCAGCTTTGAATCGTGAGCGTGTTTGGGTTGAGTCAAATTGGGTTGTTGCTCTTTCTGAGAAACAGGCTGTTCCTGGAATCCCAGAACTGACAAGCAAGCAAAAAGAATTTTTCTTATCGTTAGCTGATAAATTTGATGAAGAATCAATTAAGTGGTTGTCTGAAAAAGAAAAAGAAACTCAGCATGACGTTAAAGCGATTGAGTATTATATTGACTTTGAAATTGATAAATCAAGTTTATTTAGCGAAGAGGAGGCACGCCGTTTAAAGCTTTCTGTTCATTTTTGTTGCACTTCAGAAGACATTAATAATCTTTCTTATGCTCTTTGTGTAAAAAGAGCGGTTGAAGAATGTTGGTTACCAAAAGGTCAAGAGTTTATTGCAAATTTAACAAAAATTGCTCAGGATAATATTGATATTCCTATGTTGGCAAAAACTCATGGGCAGCCAGCAACTCCAACAACGCTTGGGAAAGAAATTGCTGTTTTCGTATGGAGATTAAAGCGCCAAGTGAAATTGATAGAAAATCAAGAGTATTTAGGAAAAATCAATGGTGCAACTGGAACGTTTGGGGCACATACTGTTGCTGTCCCTGGTTTTAATTGGCCAGAATTTGCAAAGTTTTTTGTTGAAGAAAAATTAGGGTTGACTTATAATCCTTTGACTACTCAAATCGAGAGTCATGATTGGCAAGTTGAGCTTTATGATCGAGCGGCACATTTTGGACGAATTTTGCATAATTTTGCGACCGATATTTGGACATATATATCTAATGAAGTTTTTGGGCAAATTCCTGTGGCTGGGGCAACTGGTTCTTCAACGATGCCACATAAAATTAATCCAATTAAATTCGAAAATGCGGAAGCTAATTTGGAAATTTCAGATGCATTATTTTCTAAACTTTCTGAGACTTTGGCAACTGCTCGTATGCAGCGAGATCTAACAGATTCTACAACACAAAGGAATATTGGTGTAGCCTTTGCACATTCTTTATTGGCTATTTGTAATTTAAATGATGGGATAAGTCGTTTGTATGTTCATAAAGATAATTTATCAGCTGAGTTAGATAGAAATCCTGCAGTCTTATCTGAAGCGATTCAAACAGTGATGAGAGCAGCAGGAATTGCAGGAGTTCCGGGGATGGATGATCCTTATAAAAAGTTAAAAGATTTAACTCGGGGGCATGATGAAATCACGATGGAGAGTTTGCGGGAATTTGTCAAGAAGCAAAATCTTCCTAAAGAAACAGAAGAGCGTTTGCTTGCCCTAACTCCAGCGACTTATATCGGTATCGCTCCAGAGCTTGGAAAATTAGCTCTATAATCGTTGATTTTGACAGAATTAGGCTAAATTAGATATAATGTAAATGTTGTTCATTCTAGGTAAAACTAGAGGAAGATGTGTTTTTGTGTCTTCTGAGAATAACTAAGTAAACGAATCTACGTTGTTAATTTTTGCTTATTAAATAAGGCATGTGATGTGGCGTAGCAAACGAAAGGAAACAAATGGCAGGTAAAAAGAAAGCCAGTCAGACGATTCGTATCAAGCTTAAGGCTTATGATCACGAAGTTATTGATGCGTCTGCAAAGAAAATCGTGGATGTTGTTGGACATTCAGGAGCTAATGTAATTGGTCCAGTTCCTCTTCCAACAAAAAGAAACGTATTCACAGTAATTCGCTCTCCTCATAAATATAAGGATTCTCGTGAGCAATTTGAAATGCGAACTCATAAACGATTAATTGATATTGAAAATCCTACACCAGCTGCAGTTGATTCATTAATGAAATTAGATTTGCCTGCTGATGTAAATATTGAGATTAAGCTTTAAGGAGGAGGGTAAAATATGACTTCTAAACAAAATTCAAACCCAACTGCTTTATTAGGTGAAAAGTTGGCTATGACACAAGTATGGGATGAGAATGGTTATTTCGTTCCTGTAACAGTTGTTGATGTTCGAACTAATGTAGTTACACAAATTCGTAATCAAGAAACAGATGGTTATGATGCTGTTCAATTAGCTTTTGGTGAAGTTGATCCTCGTAAGGTTTCAAAACCATTGCGTGGTCATTTTGACAAAGCTGGTGTTACACCTCGTAAAAATCTTTGTGAGGTTTCAACAACAGATGCTGCTAAATATGAATTAGGTCAAGAATTAGCAGCTGATTCTTTCAAGGAAGGTCAATTAGTTGATGTTTCTGGAACTACAAAAGGTAAAGGTTTTGCTGGTGTTATGAAACGTCATGGTTTCCAAGGTGTTTCATCATCTCACGGTGAGCATAAGAATCACCGTAAACCAGGTTCAGTAGGTGCTTGTGCAACACCAGGACGTGTTTTTAAAGGAATGCGTATGGCTGGAAGAATGGGTCACGATCATCAAACTGTTCAAAATCTAAAAGTTTATCGTGTTGATACAGAGCGTGGAGTTCTTTACATTAAGGGTGCTGTCCCTGGTCCAAAAGGTGGAATCGTTCTAGTTAAAAGTGCTACGAAGGGAGCTGCATAAAGATGGTTCAAGGTAAAGAAAAAAGTTTGCCAAAAGAGTTTTTTGGTCAAACTTCTGAAGAAATTGAAAAACATATTCCTGCGATTCACCAAGTTGTTCTTGGTCAATTAGCGGCTGCTCGTCAAGGAACTCATAAAGTAAAGACTCGTTCTGAGGTTTCTGGTGGTGGTAAGAAGCCATTTAGACAAAAAGGAACTGGTCGTGCTCGTCAAGGTTCAACTCGTGCACCTCATATGATCGGTGGTGGAACAGTTCATGGTCCAGTGCCTCGTTCATACTCTCAACGTATTAGCAAGAATATGAAGAAATTAGCTCTTAAATCTGCTTTATCAGATCGTGCTAATGCTGGACGTGTATTTATTGTTGATGATTTCGGAGTTGCTGGTGATAAGCCATCTACAAAGGTAGCTTTGGCAGCTTTAAAAGGTATTACAGATGCTAAATCAGTTTTAATTTTAGTTTCTCGCCCTGGTGACAATGTTTCTGATATTGCAACAATTAAGTCACTTCGTAATATTGACTCTGTTCAATTGTTGTATGTTGACCAGATTAACACTTATGATGTATTGCTAAATGATGCTGTTATCTTTGCAGGTAGTGCTTTGGATGATTTTATCGCTAACAATAGTAAGGAGAATAAATAATGGCTAGTTTTAAAGACCCTCACGATATTTTGCTCGGTCCTGTTGTCTCTGAAAAGAGCTTTGAATTGGCTGATCAAGGTAAGTATACATTCAAAGTAGCAAAAGATGCTAATAAAACGGAAATTAAAAAAGCTGTTCAAGATATTTTTGATGTAAATGTGAAAAAAGTGAATACTCTTACTCGGATTGGAAAGATTCAGAGAACACGTTTTGGCTTTGGTAAAAGAAGCGATCAAAAGCGTGCGATTGTTACAGTTGGAGAAGGTCAAACTATCAACGTGTTCGGAACAGAACAGGTTGACTAATTTTTGGTTAATAAAAAATAGAAAGGAAACGGATAAATTATGGGAATCCGCAAGTTAAAACCGACTACACCGGCACAAAGAGGTGCAAGTGTAGCTGATTTTGCTGAGCTTACAAGAAGCACACCCGAGAAATCGTTGCTTCGCCCTTTGTCTAAGACAGGTGGTCGTAATGCTTCTGGTAAAATCACAACCCGTCATATTGGTGGCGGACACAAAAGACAATATCGTGTAATTGATTTTAAACGATATGATAAGGATGGTATTCCAGCTAAAGTTGCTCATATTGAATATGATCCAAACAGAACAGCTAGAATCGCTCTTCTTCACTATAAAGATGGTGAGAAGCGTTACATCATCGCTCCAAATAATTTAGAGCAAGGTATGATTGTAGAATCTGGACCAAATGCTGATATTAAACCAGGTAATAATTTACCTCTTCGTAATATCCCAACAGGTTCAACAGTTCACAATATCGAACTTCGTCCTTTAGGCGGAGCTAAAATTGCTAGATCTGCTGGTGCAGCTGTTCAATTAGTTGCTAAAGATGGACCTTATGCTCAATTACGTATGCCATCTGGAGAAATTCGTAATGTTGATGTGCGTTGTCGTGCGACTGTTGGTGAGGTTGGAAATGCTGACCAAAGCAATATTAACTGGGGTAAAGCTGGACGCTTGCGCTGGAAAGGTGTTAAACCTACAGTTCGTGGTGTTGTTATGAACCCTGTTGATCACCCTCATGGTGGTGGTGAAGGTAGAACATCTGGTGGTCGTCACCCTGTTTCACCTTGGGGTAAGCCAGAAGGTCGTACTCGTAAGCCTAAGAAGGCAAGTTCTAAGATGATTGTTCGTCGTCGTAAGACTGGTAAGAAGAAATAAGGAAAGGTAGAAAATGCCAAGAAGTTTAAAGAAAGGTCCATTCGTTGACGAGCATCTTCAAAAGAAAGTTGATGCTGCTAAAGCGTCTGGTTCTAAAAATGTAATTAAAACTTGGAGCCGTCGTTCAATGATTACTCCAGATTTTATTGATTTAACATTCGCTGTTCATGATGGCCGTAAACATGTTCCTGTATTTATTACAGATTCAATGGTTGGTCACAAGTTAGGCGAATTCGTTCCAACCCGCACATTCCGCGGTCACGTAAAAGATGACAAGAAAGCGAGAAGATAAGGTTATGGCTAATACAAGTAATCGTACTGTTACTTTTGAGGCGAAAGCGGTTCTAAAGAATTTGCGTTCAACTCCTCAAAAAACTCGTCGTGTTGTTAATTTGATTCGTAATAAGAGTGTTGCTGAAGCTAGAGCAATTTTGAAATTTGCTCCTCAAGGCGTTTCTGAACCACTTTTGAAACTTTTGAATTCAGGTGTTTCAAACATTTTGACTAAAGCTGATAGAACAGGTTTAAGAGTTTCTGAAGATTCTTTATTTGTTGCTGAAATCTTTGCTGATGAAGGTCCAACAATGAAGAGATTCCGTCCTCGTGCTCGTGGAACAGCTGGTAGAATTCTCAAGAGAACGTCTCATGTTACAATCTTTGTTGCTACTGATGAAGAAGTTGTTGTTGCTCCTAAACGTGCTAAGAACAACAAAAAAGCTGAAGATGCACCAAAAGCTGATGATAAGGCTACTAAAACAGCAGCTAAAGCAGATGCAAGTGATGTTAAAACTGAGACTAAAAATGAAGGTCCTGCTAAAAAGGATCCAACTAAAGGAGCAGGTAAAGCTCATCGTAAGCCTACTGAGCCAAAGAAAACAGCTACTAAAGCTGCTACTAAGACAAAGCCTGTTGCTGAGCGTAAAGAAAATATGAGAAAGAAAGGAGCATAACGATGGGGCAAAAAGTAAATCCTAGAGGTTATCGTTTAGGTATTACCACAGATCATAGATCTCGTTGGTATGCAGATTCAAAAAAGCCTGGTCAACGTTATGCTGACTTTGTTAAAGAAGATGTTGAAATTCGTCGTTTATTAAATAAACATTTAAGCCACGCTGGAATTTCTTCAATCAATATTGAAAGAACACGTGATAAGGTTCGTGTGGATATTCACACTGCTCGTCCAGGTGTTGTTATTGGTAGAAGCGGTTCTGAGGCTGAGAAAGTTCGTTCTGCAATTGCCAAATTGGCAAACAAGCAAGTTAAATTGAACATCATTGAGGTTCGTAACTCAGAAGCTGATGCTCAATTAGTAGCTCAATCTGTTGCTGAGCAACTAGTAGCTCGTATTACTTTCCGCCGCGCTATGCGTAAAGGGATCCAAGGAGCTCTTCGCAATGGTGGCTTAGGGATTAAGATTCAATGTTCAGGTCGTTTAGGCGGTGCTGAAATGAGTCGTTCTGAATTTTACCGTGAAGGATCTGTTCCTTTGCATACATTACGTGCTTATGTTGATTATGGTTTCTATGAGGCACATACAACATTTGGTCGTATTGGTGTAAAAGTTTGGATTTATAAGGGTGAAACTACAGAATCTGAGTGGAATAGAAAAGCTGCGGCTGGTCGTAATGATCGTCGTAATCGTCGTCCACGTAACAACAACACAAATCGTGCTGAAGGAAATAAAAACCAGGTGACAAATGCTCCTGAATCCGTTCCTGCAGAAACAGCTCCAGTCGTTACGGAGCCTGCAGCAGAAGCTCCTTCACCTACAGAGAATAAAGAAGGAGAGAATAAGTAAGATGCTGATTCCAAAAAGAGTAAAGCATCGTAAGCAACACCATCCAAGTCGTAAAGGTGCGACTAAGGGTGGAGCAAATATTGCTTTCGGTGATTATGGTATTCAAGCGCTAGAGCCTTGCTATTTGACAAACCGTCAAATTGAGGCTGCGCGTATCGCAATGACCCGTTATATCAAGCGTGGTGGTCGTGTTTGGATTAATGTTTATCCAGATCGTCCAATTACACAAAAGCCACTAGGAACTCGTATGGGTTCTGGTAAAGGTGCGCCTGAATGGTGGGTTGCTAATGTTAAGCCAGGTCGAGTTATGTTCGAATTGGCTGATGTTACACCTGAGGTTGCTCGTGAGGCTATGCGCCGTGCGATGCATAAACTTCCTTGTAAATGTAGAATTCTAAACAGAGAGGAAGGAAACTAAAATGGCTATTGGTTCTAATGATTTAAAAATTGCAAATTTAGATGCAATGGATAATGAGCAATTAGCTGCTCAAATCAAAAAGTCTAAGGAAGAGTTGTTTAACCTTCGTTTCCAATCTGCAACAGATCAACTAGATAATCACGGTCGTCTTAAGGCTGTTCGTAAAGATATCGCTAGAATTGAAACTGTTCTTCGTGAACGTGAACTAGGGATTCGTTCTTTACCTGAGGTTGTAGCTCCTGCTGCAGCTAAAAAATCTGACAAGAAGTCAGACAAAAAGGCAGACAAGAAAGATGATAAAAAAGAAGCTAAGTCAAAGAAGGAGGATAAGTAATAATGGCTGAAGCAAAAGATACAGCTACTCAAGCTCGTCGTCCTTACCGGAAGACAAAGCTTGGTTATGTAGTGTCAGATAAGATGGATAAAACAATCGTTGTTCAAGTAGAGGATAGAACTAAGCACCCTCTATATAATAAGGTTGTTCGTAAATTTGTTAAATTCAAGGCGCATGACGAAAAGAATGAGGCAGGTGTTGGCGATTTAGTTCGTATTACTGAAACTCGTCCTTATTCAGCAACTAAACGCTGGAGATTAACTGAGATTGTTGAGAGGAGAAAGTAATGATCCAACAAGAATCTAGATTAAAAGTTGCAGATAATACTGGAGCTAAAGAAGTTTTGGCTATCAGAATCCTTGGTGGTTCTGGAAAGCGTTATGCTTCTTTAGGTGACACTATTGTTTGTACAGTTAAAGATGCTATTCCTGGTGGACAAGTAAAGAAGGGTGACGTTGTTAAAGCCGTTGTCGTTCGTGCTAAGAAACCTGTTCGCAGAAAAGATGGTTCGTATATTTCATTCGATGAGAATGCAGCAGTTATTCTTGGAAATGAAAAGGAACCACGCGGAACACGTATTTTCGGGCCTGTTGCTCGTGAAGTTCGTGATCAACGTTTCATGAAAATTGTATCACTAGCACCGGAGGTAATCTAATGGCTAAAATTCATAAAGAAGATATCGTTGTTGTTACAGCTGGTAAAGACAAAGGTAAAGAAGGTCGTGTTCTTGAAGTTCTTCGCAACAAAAAAACTGGTCAAGTTGATCGTGTTGTTGTAGAAGGAGTTCAATTTGCTACTTTACATCACCGTCTTCAACAAGCTCAAGGTGGACATCAAGGAACAACTGGTGGAATTGAGACTGAAGAAGCTCCAATTTCAATTTCTAATGTAGCTTTGAAGGATCCAACAACAGGTAAAAAAACACGTGTTGGCTATCGTGAAGAAGTAAAAGAAGTTAGTGGAGTCAAGAAGATGAAGCGTGTTCGCATTGCTAAAGCTTCTGGAAAGGGTCTATAATGGCTGATGAGAAAAATATTGTTCCTCGTCTAAAAGAAACATACAAAAAAGATATTGTTCCTGCTCTACAAAAAGAGTTCAATTTAAAGAACATTATGCAAGTTCCGAATTTAACTAAAATTGTAGTTAATATGGGTGTTGGTGAAGCTGCAAAAGATTCAAAATTGATTGACGGAGCAATTCGTGATCTTGAATTAATTACAGGTCAAAAGCCACGTTTGAATAAAGCTCGTAAATCAATTGCTCAATTCAAACTTCGTGAAGGTCAAAATATTGGCGCAAGTGTTACTTTGCGCGGAACAAGAATGTGGGAATTCTTAGATAGATTACTATCTACAGCTCTTCCTCGTATCCGTGACTTCCGTGGTCTTTCACCAAAGCAATTTGATGGACGTGGAAATTACACATTTGGTCTTACTGAGCAATCAATGTTTCATGAAATCCCTCTAGATTCAATAGACCATACTCGTGGTATGGATATTACTCTAGTTACAACAGCTGAGAATGATGATCAAGGTCGCGCTTTATTAAAAGCTCTTGGTTTCCCATTCAAGACTGATGAGAATTAAGGCAAACAGAAAGGTTAAGAAATGGCTAAAACAGCATTAAAGCAAAAGCAAGCTCGCAAACCTAAGTTTGCAGTTCGTGGATATACACGTTGCACTCGTTGTGGACGTCCTCATTCAGTGTATCGCAAATTCGGACTTTGTCGTCTTTGCTTACGCGAGATGGCGTTAGCTGGTGAATTACCAGGTGTCCACAAAAGTTCTTGGTAAAATCGAGCGATTTACTATTTTTCGAAAAGTGCAGTGCCTAAGCACAGCCCTCTTTTCTTCAAAATTAGTAACTCATCTCGATTTACAATAGAGCGATTTACTATTTTTCCGTTCGGGGCTGTATTATATATACAGCACCGCTCTCGGAGAAAATGCGAACTCATCAATTTTATACCTGAACTTTCATAAAAATGGTTGTGTTAAAATGATGCAACCTTTTTTTTAAAATTAGTAACTCATCTCGATTTACAATAGAGCGATTTATTTAAAACACACTGGAAACAGTGGGTTTTTTAGTAGCATCTGATTTTCAATTGGGAAATAATTCCTCTCTTGTTGAGGATTACTTTAAGTTTTCATTTAATTCCCCTCTGCGGAGGGGTGCCTAAGGTTGTGTAGTTCCCCTCCTGCGGAGGGGTGCCCGCAGGGCGGGGTGGTCTCTATGAGGAGATGTAAACCACCCCGTCAGCTACGCTGCCACCCCTCCGCAGGAGGGGAACTGTATATGTCTAGGTAAACTCCTCCGCAGGAGGGGGACTTGTAAATCTAGGGGAACCTCTCCAGGGAGGAGAACTTAACCACAAATTATTATTCATTCAAAAATTATCTAAATAATCAAAAAATAAGGGGTGTCATTTTGAAAAGTCGTTCCATAATCCGATAGGGGTTGTGCTTGATTTTTATTTTATAATATATATATGACGATATCAGTAATTTGGGCGCAAGATAGAAATAGAGGGATTGGGAAGAATAATACAATTCCTTGGCATATTTCGGGGGACTTTAAGAATTTTAAGCAACAGACTTTAGGGAAAACTGTTATTATGGGGAGAAAGACTTGGGAATCTTTGCCTGAGAAATCTCGGCCTTTGCCTGGGCGAAAAAATATTGTTTTAACCAGAGATCCCGAAAAGTTAGATACTGATCCAAAATTTTCAGGAGCAGAATTGAAAACGTTAGATTCTCTAGATACTGATTATCTTAAAAATAGTGAAGATGAAGTATTTGTAATTGGTGGATCTTCAATATTTTCCGAATTTATACCGTTAGCCAAAAGATTGGTTATTACTGAAATTGATGAAAATTTTCATTGTGACGTCTTTGCTCCTGATTTTTTGGATTATATCTCAAATGGTTGTTGGAGAAAGTTGGAACAAATTCCTTGGTCAGAAGACAAAGGGATCCGCTGGCGGGTATTAGAATATTATAAAGTATAATTTCACAATAGTTTTACATTATTTTCACAAAAAATTTATCTAAAGTTGGCTTGATTTGTCTAATTTTTATACACATCTATATATAATGTATAAATAGATGTGTTTGTAGTATTAATATAGGTTGTTTTAATAGCTGATTATATTGATTTTATTCATTTCTAAAAATGGCAGAGGAAAGTCATTTAAGTAGTATAGTATAGAAATTCTTGGGGGGTTAGTGCAAGCTAATACAGATAGTAGGTCTTTATTAAGATCAACCTGGGCGTCTAAAAAAGGACGTCGGCTTTTTTTTGCTATTGGTATAGCGATTATAATAGCTGGTATTGGTCTAACTATTGTTCTAAACTCATTTTTTTCCAAAGCTGAAGCTGATCTTGAAATTGTTTCAGTTGATGTTGTTGAAAGTTCTTCAAATTCGATTATTGCAGACATTAAGCTTTCTGAAAAATATAAATTAAGTCCAACTGATATTGGTGTTTGTTATCCTCAAAATAAAGATTTTGATATTAATAATTTGAATTCCAAATTGAAGTTTTGGGCTAATTTAGTTTGTCGAAACGCTGGAGATGTTAAAATTCTTTCTGGGAATGGTCAAATTAATCAAAAAATCCAAGTTACAGTAGATGATAATATGTTGGGGAAGAATTTTTACGCTTTAGCTTTTAAGGGCGATGATCTTAAAAAACAAACAATGCATTCTGTTCAGACAGTTGGATCTGACACTTCAACTGGAATTAAACGAGCAGATGGGTCAAAAACAGCCTGGCAAATGGCTGTTGAAGATGCAAGCTCTCAAGCGACAAGTAGCCAAGAATTAGTAAAATTAAAAGGGTTGGCTGGTGCTGAAAATCAAAATCCAGCTCCTAGTTATTCTGATTTGATGGCGCAACTACCGAATTATGGGCTTTGGGACGGCTTTGATGTTCAAGTTTTCGGATTGAAGAGAGGCACACCAGATGCGAAGGCCGCAGTTCAGGACCAAAAAGCGAATGTGCAGGACCAAAAAACCGATACCGAGAAAGAGTTTAAGCAATTAACAGTTTCTGGAGATGGGAAAACTGGAGCAGGAATTGGTCAAGGTTTTGAGATTGCGCCAAATGTTAGTTGGTTTGACGGGAAAAATTGGGTTTTAGATTCTAAGGCAGTTGAAAATACAAAAGGGCATGACGGAACGCCTGGTGATGCTAAGGGATTGGTTAATCCAGAAACAGGAAACACTCCATCGGTTGACAATTATTATAAAGACCAAGGTTTGAGTTCTGCGGGAATGAAACTGGGCGCTGAGGACAAGGCTTTGACGAGACCAGGGCAGGAATTGAGGGCTAAAACGAGCGCGGAAATTCTGAATAATGTGACAAAAGGAGCGAAGCAAGAGGTTATTGATTCGGGAGTGAGATTGGTTTCTGGCTCAATTGTTAATAATGGAATGAGTAACAATTCCACAAGCGGAACATTGACGATTACTTTGAATTTCAATCAAGCAACAACTTTGACTGAGGATCAATATCAGATTTGTGATTTAACTGTTGGAAATGTAGGAACTAGTTC
>JAISHP010000123.1 GCA_031262545.1 Candidatus Ancillula hodotermitis
TTATTCGGATCATTCTGAGCTGTTCCAGATTTACCAGCAACTTTAACACCAGAAATTCTAGCACCAGAAATTTCGGTTGTAACAACACTCTCCATCATATCTTTTATCTGATCTGCCGAATCTGAACTCATCACTTTTCCAAAAGTTTTTGACTTATTTTTCGAAACAACACCGCCGTCATCTGAAAGTGAATCCACAATATAAGGTGACATTAAAACCCCTTTATTCGCAACAGCCGAAGAAAGTAGAGCATCTTGAAGGACGGAAATAGCGGTATCTCCTTGTCCAATTGAATCCATTGGCAAACGGGTATCGGTAGCATTTTTAGGAAATCCGGAATTAGCAGCTATCATAGGAAAACCAGAATTCTGACCAGCTAAAATAAACCTTTCTTCAAAACCAAATTTCTTCGCCTGTGCTTCCATTTTTTTATTTCCTAATTTTTGCCCAAGCATTGCAAAAGCGGTATTACAAGAAACAGTCAATGCTAACTTCATGGTCTCTTTCCCATTACTTGCCCAGCAATTTGTTACAACATTTGTGATATCATGATCCGTTCCTGGTAGACGATATTTAATTGGAGCATCGATCAAAGTCTTTTCTGTATAATCTCCTGTTTCTAAAGCTGCAGCTGAAGTAACAATTTTCATAGTTGATCCAGGAGGATAAACTGTAGATATCGCACGATTAATCAATGGAGAAGTTTCATCTCCGCCTTCTGTATTTGCCGCATCAGAATAAGCTTTAGAAGCTTTTCCTGTATCGTGAACAGCAAACAAATTAGCATCAATTGTTGGAGTTGAGGCCAAAGCTAGAATTTTCCCAGTTGAAGGCTCAATTGCCACAGCAGCTCCAATTTTCCCATCCAAAGCAGACATAGCTGCTTTTTGCGCTGCCTCTGAAATTGTCAAATTAACATCTAACCCCTGTTTCGGTTTATTTAATATAAAATCTTTAATATTTGTAAAAACAGACACCGAACTATCCCCATTCAATTCATCGTTCATAGCCGCTTCAATTCCACGATCAGCTCTGTTAGCAATTGAAAAGAAACCCGTAATTGGCGAATAAATAGGAGAATCAACATAATATCTCTGATAACCGTAAGCATCACTAGTTTTTTCGGAATAAGCTATCTTTTTTCCCGCTATTTTTATTGCACCACGTGGTTGATTATAAGTTTTGTAAATTTGTCTAGTATTATGGCCATTTGCTTGCAACTCTTTAGAGAAAGTAAATTGTAACTGAGTTGTAGAAAACATCAGTGCCACAATCATTACAACAGCTATAACTGAAATAATCCTTACTTGTTTATTCATAACTCACCTACCCTATCAAATTCAGGGTTTCTAAATAAAGGAACTTCCCCAATGCCAGAAGGTGCAAAATCCGAAACGTTTCTAAAAGTTTTAGTTCTCAAGTTTTGTGTTTCTGAGTTTTGTGTTTCATTGCTTTCCAATAAAGGAGCAAGTTGATCTCTTGATATACGAATTGCAGAATTATCAACAGGTTTATTTGCATCATTTGATATAACTATCAATAATCCAATCATCAAATAATTAGCCACCAGAGAAGATCCTCCACGAGCTATAAAAGGCAATGTCAATCCAGTCATAGGAATTACTCTCGTAACTCCACCAACAACTACAAAAATTTGTAGAGCTAAAGAAAAGGCCACACCGGCGGCTAATAATTTTCCAAATCCGTCTCTGCATTTAAGTGAAGTTGAAAGACCTCTTTCTATAATTAAAAGATATAAGACCAAAATAGCCATCATTCCAGTCAAGCCTAGTTCTTCTCCTAAAGCTGTGTAAATAAAATCAGAATTAGAATAAGGAGTCAAAATTGGATATCCATTCCCCCAACCAACTCCAAAAAGTCCGCCATTTGCTAAAGCAAAAAAACCTTGGACTAATTGCCCAGATCCACCAATATCTTTGTTGTATAGAGCTTCCGACATAGGGTTCAACCAAATTGCCACACGAGCTTGAACATGGCTAAATAAATAATAAGCTATAACTGCTCCACCTGCAAACATTATTAATCCTAAAATAGCCCAAGAAGCTTTTGAAGTGGCAATATATAGCTGAGCAATAAAAATACCAAAAAATAGAAGTGATGTTCCTAAGTCATGTTGAAGAACCAAAACTAAAATAGACACAAGCCAAACCAAGAAAATTGGTAAAAAATCTTGAATTGTTGGAAGTCTAAACCCTAAAATCTTTTTCCCAGCCAATTTTAAATTTAATCTTTCAGAATTCTGAGTTAAATAACCTGCAAAGAAAATCGCAAAAAGAACCTTAGAAAATTCTGCAGGTTGAAAAGAACCAAGAGGTCCTAAAGAAACCCAAACTTTAGCACCATTAACATCATTACCTAATCCAGGAAAAAGAGGAAGAATAATCAAAACAAGACCAACAATCATGGAAGTCCAAGTAAAAGCTCGGATTTTTCGATGATCACGAACTATAAGCATAAAAAGTAACATAAGAGCAACACCAAGAAATGTCCATGTTACTTGTGATCTAATCGCTGTTGAAACAATATCATTATACTTATATGCCAAATCAAT
>JAISHP010000130.1 GCA_031262545.1 Candidatus Ancillula hodotermitis
TTAACCTGACCATTATCTAATCCCCAAATACGTTTAGGTGAAAGCATAGCTCCTGTTGAAGTTTCATTATGCGGATAAGCAAAAAGATCAGCAACTCCAGACTCAAGATTTGCTTGAGGGTAAGCTGCCGAGCCAACTTCAACCTCATTTACAAATACCTGCTCAACAAAAGGTGCTTCTTGAGCTTCCTTGATAAATTTTCCTCCAAATTCACCAAACCTAGAGGCAGAAACTTTAGATCTAACCAAACTAAAAACAATCATATCCCAAAAAGCACTAGCACCACCATTACCCAAAACCACTTCATATTCTTCAGGTAAATTATATAAGGCGCGAAAACGATCTTGAATCTCTTTGACTAAATCACGAACAGGAGGTCGGCGGTGACTAGTCCCAATTGGTGAATTCTTAGCCGATAAAGCTTGTAATTGATCTAAACGAATTTTAGAAGGTCCACAACCAAAACGCCCATCAAAAGAAAATCCTGCCATTATAGTTAAACCTTATAAATTAAGCTCTAAATTAAACTCTTGCATCTTCATTAATTTTTCCAGCTAGAATATGAGCATGAACATGAAATACGCTCTGACCAATTTTTTCGCCGGTATTGAACAATAATTTGAACTGCCCATTATCAATCCCATTTCCACCACTCATCTTAGATCCGACTTCAGCCATTTTTGACAAAAAGTATTGAGCTAAAGTTATGTTCTCATGTGTCAATTCTACAATATTTATATAATGCTCACGAGGAATTCCAACTAAGTGAACCTCAGCTTGAGGATTAATATCTTTAAAAACAATCATTTTCTCATCTTGATAAACAATATCACTAGGAATTTCACCTTTAGCAATTTTACAAAACAAACAGTCAGTCATTTTAGTTTCCTTTTAGTATTTTATCCAGTATTTTGAAGACCAGCAGCAACTCCACTAACAGTCAACAATAATAAATGTTGGTATTTAGCTCTTTGCTCATCTGTAAGGGTAGAGTCAATTCTCATCTTTCTCAAAATCGCAACTTGCATTAATGACAAAGCATCAACGTATGGTCCACGAACCTGAACTGCCTGTCCTAAAACCTTACGATTTTCTAGAGGATATTCATCTCCGGTAATTGCTAGAACCCACTTAGAAGTAAGCTCCATCTCATTTAGAACTTTTTCCTTCAAATCATCTCTCGTTGAATCCAAAGAAAGATATTCTGTTGCTAAACGATGGTCAGTCTTAGCGATTGACATTTCAATATTATCTACTAAAGTAGTGAATAAATTCCACTCGCGATAAACTTCCTTCAAAAGTTCTTCGCCACCATCTTCTTTAGATATTTTTTCACAAGCTGATCCAAAACCATACCAAGCAGCAAGATTAATACGAGCCTGAGACCAAGAAAATACCCAAGGGATTGCTCTTAAATCTTCAAGTGATCTTGTTGAAAGACCTCTCTTTGAAGGACGTGAACCAATTGGCAGAAGACCAACCTCCTCAAGAGGAGTAACTCTCGCAAACCAATTAGCAAAATCATCTGATCTAATCAAATCCCAAAATGCTTCTTTAGAATAATCAGTCATTTTTTGACTAAAATCAGCATATTGCTTAGTCATTTTAGTATTACTCTTTTCAACAGAAGGCGCAGAATTTAACAAAGTTGCAGCCGTAATTGTTTCAAGGTGCCTAATAGCAATATTTGGATTACCATAACGAGCAGCAATTGTTTCTCCTTGCTCAGTTAACTTGAAATAACCAGCAACTGAACCTTTTGGTTGAGCTAAAACAGCCTTGTGTGCAGGTCCTCCACCACGTCCAATTGCACCACCACGCCCGTGGAAAAGATGAAGATTGATTTTATTTTTAGCAGCCCATTCTGCAATTCTTCCTTGTGCTGAATGTAAAGCAAAAGTAGAAGCAACTGGCCCTACATCTTTAGATGAATCTGAATAACCCAGCATTACTTCTTGCTGACGTCCATTTTCATCATATCTCTGCTTTACCTCAGGTAATTGTAACATCTCCTCAAGAATATTAACAGAATTCTCCAAATCTTCCAAAGTTTCAAAAAGAGGAATTACATCAATTTTTGGAACTAATTCTGGATCAGGTTCACTATAGCGAGCCAATCTAAATACATCAGCAATATGTTGTGAAGACTGAGTAAAAGAAATAATATAGCGATTAGAAGCTTTTTGTCCATTTCTTCTCTGAATAGCACCAATTGCTCTAAAAGTATCCAAAACTTCTTTAGTCATAGGAGCTAAATCAGGCGAATCAACGCCGTGAGCTTCAATATCCTCAACAGCCGCTCTGTGAACTTGTGAATGTTGACGGACTTCCATTTCTGCTAAGTGAAAACCAAAAACTTTGACTTGCCAAATCAATGCTTGCAAAGGTCCATACGCACTGCGATTTGCACCAGATTGCACTAATGAAGATTGCAAAGTTTCTAAATCTTCTAATAATTCTTCATATCGTTTATATCCATAATCTGAATTACGTTTTTTAGTTGCCTTAATTCTTTGGGCAATCAAAAGCAGGGCCGAACGATGTGGCTCATATGTTCCGAGCTCGATAATTCCTTCCGAAGACTCAATGTCTTGCAACATATCTTTTAATTTATTACAAAGACTACTCAATTCTTTAGAAGCAGGTGTTAATGCCTCATCCAAAGTTAAAATTTTACCAATTCTTTGAGCTTCTTCATAATATTTATCCAAAATAAAAGAATTATATTTCTGAGAAACTTTACGAGTAACAGTAGCAACAACATTTGGGTTACCATCCCTATCGCTCCCAATCCAAGAACCAAGTTGAATAAATGGATGTTGAATTAATGGACGAGTATAACCTGATTCAGCATCTTTATCAACATGCTTTTGTAAGAAATCATCCATTCTTCTAAATACTTCAACAAAGCAATCAAACATTGTTTGTTCAACTGTCATAGTTGTTGTATCACTTTCATCAATTGGCGTTGGTTTTTTGTGAGCAATTGGAGCTGTTCTAAACATACCATCAATTTCATTCAACATCTGACGTTCATTCTCAAGAAGAGATACTCCTCCTAAATTTTCACGATCAGCTAAAAGCTTAGAAATACGACGAATCTTCCCATTTATTGCCCTACGCCGAGCCTCGGTTGGGTGAGCTGTCAAGACAGGGTGAAAACAAAGATGATCAAGTCTCTCGAAAGCTTTTTTATCACCAATTTCATTTGATAATTTCAAGAAAGCAGCACCTAAAGCATTTCCTTCTGAAACATCAAAGTTGTTCTGCTCTTTCTTCTTTAATTGCATTACACGATAATTCTCTTCAGAAAGATTTGCTAAATGAAAATAACAAGAAAACGCTCTTGCGACATCCTCTGCGCGCTTAAAATCAATTTGCTCTATAAAATCACGAGCATCTAAAAATGCTTGTTCATCATTTTTATTACGAGACAAAATTGTCAAACGTCTAAGTTCATCAAAGTCATTTAAAGCTTGTGGATTATACTCCTTTAGGACTTTTCGTAGCAATTTCAGAAACAACGCTAAGTGATCTTCTAGAGAACTAGAAATATTTATATCACTATGAGCTAGATTATTACGTGTAATATCTTTCATATACTGATATTATACCACTGCTATTATTACACTTTGTGGTGCCAGTTTGATATAATTTTCCGAAATAATATTTTCATCCTTGCTTTGTAATCGAACATCAACTTTATCTGTTTCCAGAAAACTTGTATCCCCCTCATACAAATCATTAGAGAAATTAATTGCAATCAAAGTCCCACTATGTTGATAAAATAATACATCACCACTAGCGGTATAAGCTGAATCAACTTTAATGTCCTTAGCTGTAATTGGTCGGTTTTTACAAGAAATTATTAAACGTCTGAAAGTCAATAAAGAGAAATACCAAGTCAAAAGATTAAAATGAGCACCGGTTTGTCTTTCCTCCCAATCTAATTTACAACGTTTAAAAGTTTCAATAGATATTGGATCAGGAATTTCTGGTTCCCAGCTAGAAACATCTTTAAATTTATCACGATAAAAATCTTCCCAGCCAAATTCTTTAAATTCATTTTTTCTACCTTCACGACAAGCATCTTGAATTACTTCCGAAGTATAATCAGCGAAGAATTGGAAAGGTGAACTTGCTCCCCACTCTTCCCCCTCAAAGATTAAAGGCGAAAACGGCGAAAGCAAAGTCAAAGTAGCAGCAATCTTAAGTTGATCTAGATTCAAATTTGAACTTGGACGATCTCCCATTCCTCTATTTCCAACTTGATCATGATTTGAAAAGCATACAACAAATCTTCTCAAATCAAAATCTTCTGGCAAAACTGAACCATGCTCTTTCTTTCTAAACTCTGAATATTGACCTTGATAAACCCAACCGTGTTTCAAAGCTGTTTTAAGAATATCAAAAGTTCCGAAATCCTTATAGTAAGAGCGACATTCTTTTGTCAAATATGTATATAGTGCGTGATGGAAATCATCTGCCCACTGCATAGTCATTCCCCAACCATTTTCTTTAGTAGACTTGACAGTAGTATAAGAATTTGAATCAGACTCTGCTATCAAGCTTAACTGACGACCTGTATTTTTTGAAATCACATCAACAGTTCTTGATATTTCAGTCAAAATATGTTCTTCAGAATCATCTTGAATTTCATGAGTTGCATCCAAACGCAATGCATCAATATGATATTTTTCAAAAAGCATTGTAACGTGGTCAATCACCCATTGACGAACGCCAAAATTATTTTCTTGATCAAAGTTAAAACCTTTGCCCCAAGGAGTAATATGCTTATCAGTATAATAAGGCCCGATCTGATTTAAATAATCTCCTGTTGGTCCAAGATGATTATAGACTACATCCAAACAAACACCAAGTCCCATATTGTGAGCCTCATTTACAAATTTTTGCAATTTGTGAACACCGCCATATGGTTCAAAGACAGAATACAGATCAACACCATCATACCCCCAACCATATTGTCCATCAAAAGTAGAAACGGGCATAACTTCAACGATTTCTACTCCTAAAGCCTTCAATTCAGAAAGCCTCATAACAGCAGCATCAAAAGTTCCTTCTTCTGTGAATGTTCCAATATGAAGTTCATAAAAAACTTTTCCTTTAGGGTCAATTCCTGTCCAGTCTGTATCTGTAAATCTAAAATTATCCAAATCAACTTTACGAGAAAATCCGTCAACACCCATAACCTGACGGTTACTTCTTGGATCAGGAACTCTCTCTCCATCATTAACTCTAATTAAATAGTCTTGATCTATCTTTATCGGCTTACTAGACCTAAACCATCCTTCCTTTCCCGAGTCTTCTTGATTTAACAAATCACTATATCTAACCATTTCCATTTTACGATATTCGGCAGTTTCTTTAGCTTCCGCACTAGACATCGTTTCCGAATAAGTTCCCTTTTGGGCTAAATATAGTGAAATTTTATTTGCAGTTGGAGCCCAAATTTCAACATAATCTTTTTTGACACCACTTCTAACTGGCTCAAGCAAAGCAACAGGATATTTTTCAAAGATTTCCACTAATTTTAATTGACCCTTTTTGTAAGTCTTTCCTGTAAGCTTATCAACCCAACGTTTAAATCCTGATGGGGGTGATGGTAAATATACAAAATGATTTCCCCAACCCGAATTCCTTGCGAGCGCCCCTGAATAACGAGTAACCAAAGTTATAACCTGCGGTTTATCATCTACTGTCCTTGTGAAACCAAAAGCACAATCCGACGAAACCGATATCGGAAGATAGCCTGAGCGTGATCCGATAAAAGCATCAGGATAATCCAGCCTCAACTGCAATGCCGCATATGTCACCAGCATCTTACGCTCATTGATCGTAGCTGGGTTGTGACTATAATCAATCGCAGGATTACTAGTATCCCCCGAAGGTAAGTTAGGATCAAAGTCAGGATTCTGAACTTTCTTCAGGCAATGCTCCAACTTATCAAAATCTACAGGTCTACGATTATCTGGATCAACTAATGATAAACTCAATCTTTCTGTCCCTTGATAGATATCAGCAACACCAGGCATAGTTAATTGCACTGCTTTCGTAGCTAGAATAGCTGACTGCATAGGCAAAACATGTTTAACTATCCAGCGTTTATACATGTCTAAGACTTCTCCATCTGCGAGCGCCGATTTAGCAAGATTCAATATCGCATCTTCGTAAGGTAGATTTGGTTTTAACCAGGTTGTATGAGTTTTGGCTTCTCTCATAACCTTAATCAAATATCCACTTAGTCTCTCATAGCTAATTGGACCGGCATTGTCGCCATCTGGAGTCCATGTTCCAAGAATAGTCTGCCACATTATATTCTCTATACTCGGATCTATAAAAGGTGATGAATATTTAGCGGTTTGAACCTTTAATTTTGTTAAAAGCTCTTCCCAATCCTCTGGGAATTGCGATAAAATCGAAATAATAGCTCTAACATCCTCTGATCGCTTTGTATCATGTGTCGTTCCAGCTGTCATAGTATAAGGTGATCTATTTTGTATCCTAATAGCGTAATTATGAAATTCATGTTCACTAGCACCAAATGTAGAAATATCTGATCCAACCTCACATAATGAAGTTAGTGCTGTATATCTATAAAACGATGTATCTTCAACACCTTTAGCCATAATAGAAGTAGAAACCTGTTGAAAAGTTATAATAAAACGCTGTCTAGCTTTATCATCTCTAAGCAGAATACTTCCAACTTCCTGACCGAGGACTATTTTTTTTAAAATCTTTAAAGTCTCTTGCGAATCTTGATCTAATTTTGTCGAAGCAATGCTAAATGCGCGATTCAAAGCATTAACAGAAGCCCTACTTGTTTCTTTACCAAGACGAACGTAGGCCCGATATCTATCAAAAGCTACTAAAACCTCAACTAAACAATTATATATTGTCCTCCAAGAGTGATCATTCAATTCAGGATCGTTCCTAAAAATATAATCAGCCAAATTAGTTAGATTGTGAACCTCAGCATACAGCGAAGATCTGATAACCTGACGCTTTGATGTGTCTATCAACCTTCCAATATCATTCATATCAATATTATCTAAATTCGCCAAATCAACTTGCATTGATCTAATTGCCGAATTTTGACGTTGATCTGCTGCTTTGCGAGCAATTTTACGCAAAATAGATTGTCCATAAAATGAATTCATTAAATAATTAATCATATTCAGACTATCATAACCAGTTGTCCCTACTGTTTTCCAATTATCTTCTAATTCTTCACCAGGACTCAAAATTTTCTCTACTACAGTCCATACCCCTCCTGTAGCCTCAGAAAGTCTGTCTAAATACTGTTTTGGATCGCTTAATCCATCAATATGGTCAATTCGTAGACCATCAACAATACCATCCTTAACTAATTTTACTATCACTTTATGCGTCTGATCAAAAACAGATTCATCTTCCATTCTTAGTGCAACTAAAGTTCCGATATCAAAAAATCGACGATAATTTAATTCTTGATCACCAACCACGCTGTAAGCGAGGCGATAATGTTGAGATTCTAACAATTCAAAGATTGGCAAATTTTCAGTTCCTTTAGCTACTGGAAAAACATGCTCGTGATACTTCAAAACAGTCATATCGACTTTATCAGCATCTTTATTTGTGGCCGACTTAGGAACTTCCATTTTATTTATTTCAAATTCACCATTCTTAACTACATCACCAATTCTAGCCTTAAGAACAGGTAAAACCAATTTAGCATCAGAGCTATCCCAGTTCACGTCAAACCAATTGGCATAGCAAGAATCGGCTCCTTTATAAAGAACATCCCAAAGTTGATGATTAAACCAAGCTGGAGTAGGTAAAGCCATATGATTTGGCACGATATCTAATATAATACCCATTTTATGTTTATGTAAAGTCTTGGCTAATTTTCTTAAAGCATTTATACCCCCTAAATCGTCACTTACTTTAGAGTGATCAATTACATCATAGCCATGGGTTGATCCTGGGACTGCCTGAAGAATTGGCGATAAATATAAATGAGATATCCCCAGACTTTCAAAATAAGCAACATGCTTCTCAACATCTTTGAATGTAAAATCCTTTG
>JAISHP010000047.1 GCA_031262545.1 Candidatus Ancillula hodotermitis
AAACCTATATTAGTTATTCTAACTTTAGTTACTCCTTTTTGAATATCACTAGCTTTATAAGCAATATTATCAAAAGAAGAAGACCAAGAAGATTTTAATTGATTAGCAGTTACTGTTGGGGTTGAAGATTCGTTAATATATTCAGTTGTTCCTCCTATATTAGTTCTAATAAAGAAAGAATAATCATTTGGAATATGTGTATTATTAGTTATAAGCTCTGTATCATCTAAGTTAGTTAATTTAATTGGATTATTAGATAAAGGAATAGCAACAGATTTATAAAGATTAAAACCAATAAAAAGAGAAAAGAGAAGAGAAATAATTAGAAAGAAAACTAAAAAACATATAAACTAAAATACAAAACTTTTTTTAAATAAATTATTATATACATTACTCATAACATCCCTCCCGAAATTCCCTTTAGTAATATTTTATATTTTTTATTTAATTATATAATTTTTACATTCATATTATAACATTAAATTTGAAATATTAATTTAATATATAAAATTAAAGATGCTTTGCTCTATAATTACATTCTTTAGGGTTTCTTCCTCTCAAAAATTTTAATATGACACCCCATCTAAACGAAAATAGAAGAAAAATCGAATCTAAAAAAATCAAAAAACCACCTATAAAATATACATAAAAAGTGGATTTTTTATATTCATACTTAAATACAGTTGTATCAATCGGAGAATATTGACTATCAACATAAGTTATCAAAAGATCAATTCCCCCTTCTGTAAAAGTTTTAAATTCAAGATCTAAATTGTTATTAAATTCTTCACTGTCTATATATGAAGATACTCCAAAAGGTGTTTTTTTGAGCTCAATATATTGATTTCCATAATAATTATACAAACTTATCTGATTTGGCTTGAGTTGATCTTGGTTGAAATCAAAATATATTCTATCTGATTTTGCAGGGACTTTTAACTCAATCTTCTCAACTTCTGGTTTATTGCTGAATTCAATTATTTTATAATTTACCGATTCTCGTAATGATTCGTTAAATGCATAAACTGTTAAACAGGAAGTCAATAAAATAAAAAAGATGAACACTATTGGAAAATTGAATGATTTTAAAATATAGTCTAATGAAGAATACCCTTTATGTGGACATCTATTTTTTTTAACATTGATTTTCATTTAGATCACCATCCACTAAGAACTATTTTCATCTTTCGGATAAAGTTTATAAACAATAAGTAGGGATAACATGCATACAACAATACTAACAAATAAACTTCCTGCAAACTTAGGAAATAAAGCTGACAATATTGAACCTAAAAATAAACCAGAAGTAGCAACAGAAATCGCAAACCCAACTCTTGATATAGGAACAAAAATTCCAAGCAATAAATATGGAATTACCCAAAAAGCAATTTCATTAGCAAAAGAGTGAGCATAAGTTCCCAGGCCTATGATAATTTCTAAGACTATTGAGTTCCCTTGAAATCTCAAATGAATTATTTGCACAAAAATATCCAAAATCAGCACTAGCATTGTTAAAGTTATCATAAATAATTGAATTTTTCGTATATCAATTTTATTTATTGCGAAATACATAAAAATAGCTGAAAGAAAATAAGTAAACCAAATTGTGATAGCAACTATGTTATCAAAATTTTCATCCCAATTCAGATTTATAAATATATCAGGAACTGAATAAAATATAACATTTTGACCTGAGAAATAGCCCAAAACTAAAATTATAAAACTCAATATTAAAATTTTTCGATATACACTTAAACCTGGGATACCTCTTTTGTAAACATCCTCTTCAAGCAGATTAACAATTTGTCTTTTACTACAATTAGGAGAAAATAAAACAATTAATATTAATGAAGGAACTAAAAGAACTAGCAGTAAAAAAGAAATTTTCCATCCATAATTATATAAAACACTATTTGTTGAAAAAATAATCAACAACCTAGAAATAAAAGTTGCCAAAAACTGCCCAAAACAAACAGATCCTAACACTACAATACATTTACTTAAAACTTGCTTAGTTTTTGACTTTAAAACAGTTTTGTATAGAACAATTGTACCAAAAAGACCAGAAACAAAAAGACCAGATGAGCTAAATCTTGCCAAAAACCGCATAAGACAAAATCCGTAAGCCGACCCTGTCGCAAGAATCCCAATCACTGAAATCAGATACAAAACAAGAAATAATAAATATATTAATTTTAAATGTATTTTTAAATGTGTCAAAACATACATCATAACCAGAGCTCCTATGAAACTCCCTAGGATCTCAAGAATTACAAGATTTGAGACGGCAGATGATCCAACCCACATATCAAAATATGAATAATAATATTTAGAGAGCGATCTTGTTAAGCCATAGTCATAGCCAAACAAAAAAGCACCCAAAGACATTATTATTGTAAATAATTTACAATTTTTCATTTTCTTAACCTTCTCTTATTTTTTCTTTTTTTTAAGATAACCAAAATTGCCAACAAAATCAAAATTAAAATTCCAGAGCAGATTAAACCAATTTCAACAGGATGTTCTTCAATCTGTTTTATTGAATTATCAAATAATTCGTTTCGTTTTTGATCTTCATTTTGATTATACTTATCTTCTTTACTCGAATCTTCTTTACTCGAACGCTCGCCTAATTCATTTTGATTATTATCTGTATTTGCCCCATCTGCAAATTGGTAATCACTATTTATTGCTAGAATATAGCTCAAGTTGCCAACATCAATTTTTTTATCATTTGCTTCAACAAAATAATGAACGATTTGCTCATCAGAAAAATTAGAATCAACTTGTTTTTGATATCGCAACTCAATTAAACTATTTGCTTTAAATTTGTTAATTAAATCTTCACTAAATATCAATTTTGAAATTTCTTTTTCATTTTGCATAGAATATAAATTGTAATCTATTTTTTGTCCATCTATATAAATATCCAGAAATTTAAATTCATTGTCTAAACTAGGTGCCCTAGAAGAGTCAATACTAATAGTTAAAGTTCTATAAGTCCCATGTGAAACGTGAGAACTTAATTTCATTCCCATTTTATATGTAATTAAATCATTTTTACTAACGGCAATTTGGTTACTAGTAATATCATTATTGTTCAATCCTTGTGATTGCTGAGATAGTGAGAAACTTGGATCTGGAGACTGAGGATTACCATTTTCAGTTGATAAAGTTTCATCATCTCCGGTTTTTATTTTATTTTTGACATCTACAAGATCTGTCTTTTCACTATCAACAAAGTCATACCCTTTTGGTGCTTTGATTTCTCTAATAATATATTGACCCTCAGGAACTTTCCAGAAGATAATCTCACCATTATCATTAGTTTGATACACGCCCTTTTCACCAGCCACTAATTGATGAGAAAGAATAGAATTCGTGTCATACTCCTTTTTACCTTCAATATTAACAAGTTTTGCTGTTGCACCAGAAAGTTTTTTAGCCTGTAGAGGTCGATTGCGACTACCATCTGTTTGCTTTTCCATTAATGTAAATTTTAATTTTCGGACACCAATTTTTATAGGTGCAATATCTTGCTTCAAACCTAGCGAATTAACTTGTCCAACTTCAACTTTCGGAATAGTGAATTTCCATAAATAATCTTGATTTAGCAAATTACCATCAGGAACTCCTGCAAGCTTAACTTCATAAGTTCCAGATTCTAAATAGTCAAGATTTAATTTTCCTAAATTATTATCTTGCTTAGCTGTTTGGATCACGTTTTGCTCAACAATATTATTACTTGTCCATATTTTTTGAGCGTATTTTTCATTACTTACATCTAAACTTCGCCCAGAATTATCAGTAATAGAAAAATTAACCCCCCCTAAAGCTTCTGTTCCTCCATTAAAGGACTCTTCAAAAGTAGAAAGGTTCAATCTACCAAAATACATTGTTGCTTGACTTACTCTTGATATAGAATCAGGAGTTTTATCGTAAAGGAAACTAATTTTAGGAGACCGAGTAACTAACTTTTCATTTGAATAATTTTCAACATAATTAAATACATGTTTTTCACCTGGATACATTCTAGTTCCATAATTATCAGCTGTACTTTTATCTCCTTTTTCCATACCAAAATCAATTTTCTGATTATCTAAAAAGTCTAAATCTACATTTTCAGGTAACCATTCAATCTTTTCCGCATTGTGATCTAAATCCTCAAGTTTAGGGGCGTAGACAATCCCTCTATTTTCAATTTTGCTAGAATTAGAACTATTATTTAAAATAGTTTTAGGATAATTTACTGTCACTTGCACTTCAACCTTATCGCCCTCTTTAGCAATTTGAGTTTTTGAAAAATTAGTTCCTATTCTTGATTGATTTTTAATTAACGTTTCAATCTGAATAACCGGAGTATAATCAAACTCAACAGTTTTATACTCATTTTCAATTTGATAAATTCTATTAAGCTCAGGTTTCATAGCAACAGTTTCAATGACATCGCCTGTATCGTAATCATCTGGATCAAACGATTGCGTTCTAAAAGTAAATTTTTTATCTGATTGCAAATAGTATCCTATTGGTGCTTTATCCTGAACCAAATAGTAAAGTTTATCTAAATCTAAATATTCAACGTAAATACTATTTTTCTCCATTTCTAAACTTTTTAGCAAATCTTCTTGCTGGCCATCTGATAAATTCTTTATATCAAGATTAGATATATTAGAATCCTTTAAATAACTAATAAGTTGATTTGTCTCATTCGCATTGTTTGAGTAAAGCTCTCCACTTTTAACATCACTATTAATATTTTGTTTAATGCTATTTGAATAAATTGATAAAGATGCACCTTCCAAATACCTTGTCCCCGCAGAATGCAATTCAGTAACACTAGTTCTTAATGAATTACGATAAGCAGATGAACGAGCATCAGGAAATTCATTTGCTACATATTTATGGTCAAATTCAAAAATTTGATGCTCAATAGTTGCAGGAACAGTTTTTACTTGTGCTGAATACTGAACAATAATTTTTGCTCCAGGCTCTAACACTTGTGGTAAATTAATAGTTTTGTTTTCCGAGTCAACTTCTACTTGACTATCTTCTTTACTATTAATTTTTATCACAAACGAATTTTCATCTATTTCAAAATTTCCATTAGTGTTATCTTTAAGCTCAATTTTTGCTGAATGTAATAAACCTTCATTCTTTTCTCTAGAATAATCTACTTGATAATTATATTCAACAACGTCATCCGGTTTTACAATTGTTCTGACATCACTACCAAAACTACCTAAACTTTGCTCTCTAGTAATATTACGAATTGAAACTTTTGTATCAACTTGTGGCTGATAATATAATTCAAAAACTCCTAAATTAAGATTCAAATTACGAATATCTTTTTTATAATCAGAAATAGTGAATGTTATTTTTTTATGATTATTTTCTTCATATGACCTATTATTGAGAGATTTATCATTATCATAGCAATTCTCATCATCATTTCCTACATCTCCAGAACTGGTGTCTACTTTTCCGCAACCGAGTATATACCCTTTAGGTAATTTATCTTTAATAGGAATAAGTTGATAATCACCAGCTGGTAAATAATCGATCTGCAATTCTGCATTTTTATCAGTCCAGATTACTCCTTCACTATCTGCCGTTTTTGAAAAAGGACTATTAACATTCGGAAGCTTATTTACAACATTAATTTTTTCTCCTTTTAAATTTTGCAACTCAAAAGGAACATTTGGGATTAAACGATTGTTGCTCCACCTTTCAGCTGTTACCAATTGAATATGACCAGGATAAGGTATATTTGTATTTTTATCAGTGGCAACGACAGCAGAATCCATTCCTCCTTCTTGAATTTTATCATAATCATATAACACATTACTCTTGATAGTAATAATATTATTATCTTTAGCAGTTGCTGTAAATTCATATGTCACCACAGTTTTTGGTGTTATAGCTAATCGGTTATTTCCAAAATTTACAGAATCGGGAAATCCGAAAGAAATAGTTTCACTAAATTTATCTATTCGGTTTAAAGTTTGATAATTTGGCATTTCAACGCCTAATTCTCCATCCGAATCACTTGTATCCAAATTGCTTGAAGTTTGTATATTTAATTTTGGATTATACAAAATACCCCTATTTACGTCATCCAAATATTCAACCTTTGCAGTGTATTTTATTTTATCCCCTTCCTTAGCCATAACATCATTAGCTCCGCCGCCTAAACCTTCACCTCTTGTTAAATTTTGTAAATTTGTAGTGAGAACAATATTAGGATTATATTGAACTAAATCAGAATTAGTTAAATACCAGCTATTTTTAAATTTACCATTTTCAAATTTACCTAATTCTTGTTCTTCCTCTAAACGATTAAATTTTACTTGAAATTCGTATTTTTTATTTAGATCTTTTGTAAAATAATAAGGACTAGGTACAGAATCTACAGTAAAATAATAATCACCTTCATCAAGATGTTCTATTCTAGCAACACCTTTATCATCAAAAACTACATTAGAATATTTATAATCACCCACATTTTTAAATAATTTTGAGCTAAGAGGAGAAGGTTTTGATTTACTAGTCATAATTGTATCTAATACTTTACCATCTCCTGCGCTATGAAGAGAAATTGTAGCCCCATCTACTCCAATTCCAGAAGACATACCTTGCAAAGTCAACTCATCTGGAGTTGAATTCATTTCTTTCAAATACAAAGCTCCCATTCCTCGATTAAATCGTACAGAATCAATTACGCCTTTACTTGGACCACCCTCATCAGAATTAATCGTTGCACTGACTTGATATGTTTGATTATTCAACAATGTTTCTTTTATTTTAGTTGACCACTTATGTTCTTTCCCAGCCCGAAGCATTTTCTGCAAACTCCAATAAAAATGATTAGGTGCACTCCCCATCTGTAAACAAGATTGAGAACTTGCATTCTGAGTTTCCACACCTTCTTTAGAAATTGAATTTGGTAATAAAATACACATTTCTTCACCAAAAATTGGATCATCAAAAGCAACTTCTTCCACATCAGAATCAAGAAAATCCAATTCCATTATCGGATTACCGATATCACCAATATTACAATTATCTGAATTCTCATTTTTGCATTCCGGATAATTTAAGTTAAAATTCAATTCAGCTTGATCATCAGGTGCGCCTTTATAATCAATAAACTTGCCACTAAAATTAACATTTCCTGTTTCATCTGGTTTAAAATCAGTTCTTTCTTGCTCTTCACCTTTTCCGACTACCTCAACCTCTCGATTTAAGCTTGTAACATTTTTCGTTATTTCGACATACACTTCAGGCGGGACAACTTTTACTCCTTGATCATTAATTCCTGCATTTGGGTTATTCCTAGTTGGCTCCGCAATCGTAAAATCAACAATAATTCCGGTTTGTTTAAAATGTTTTGGAGCAGAAATCTGAACCAAACGATAATCACCTTTTAGCAAGTATGAAATATCAATCTTACCACTAGAATTTGACCAAACACAACTTGAAAGCAAATTGCTATCGGCAGAATTATCCCCATTTAGAAATTCCGTCTGACTATCATCTTCCGCTTTATTCTTGCAATAATTTACGCCTTCAACAGCTTGTGGATAGTTAGAATTAGCTGTAGCCGAAATATCAATCGGTATCCATTTATTTTTTAGATCTTTTTGTTGCAGTTGGTAAACAACATTAGAAACACTTTTCACAGGATTTGAATATTTTTGAACATTTACAAAAGAGATATCTGTTTTATAAGCTTTATTAAATTTCCCTTGAATTTTTGCTTTTTCTACAAAAATTCCTTTTTCACGCGCCAAAATATTTTTTTCTGAATTATTTAAAATCTGCCCGAAACCAGAATAAGTTAATTGTGGCTTTATTTCATAGTAATTATTTCCATTTTCCATTTTAATTTCTTTTGTTAAATCGCACATAGACCCTGGAGATAATACAGTTCCCTTTGCTATTTCTTCTATAGCCCCTATTCCTGCCCTACTTGGAACCGAGACCTGATTTACAACAGTCTCTATATTACATTTCCCCGAATTAGAAAAAAGAGGATTATCTAAATCTTTCCCAAAAGCATTATAATTCACAACAGGATTGATCAATCCAGAAGCATTTTCTTTTGGGTAATTCAAAGTTGTTTTAAATTCTACATTATCTTCATCTTTGTAAATCACTTGTTCAGAAATATTATCAGTTGTAGTCCCTCTTGCTTTATTTAAAATACTATTTTTAACCTCAAACCCTGGGTCAAAAGTTAAAGAAATTCCTACTTTTTCTTGAACGATTTGATGATTCCAATCATCTAAACCTTTAACATTTTCTGCCCAGTCTTTAATTTCAAATTCACCCATAGTGCTAACTTCACCATCTGCTGGTAAAACTGGAGTTATGTCTCCAGGAGAATAAACAGGATATAATTTATATTTCCCTGGGAAAAGATAGTCAATTATTATTTGCCCGGAATCGTTTGGAGAAATCAATCCTAATTGTGAAAGCGA
>JAISHP010000093.1 GCA_031262545.1 Candidatus Ancillula hodotermitis
TGATGTGGTTCCAAAAACAATAAACAAATTAATGTTGGAGTCTTAAGAAAAAATGAAAATCATGATTCAAAAAAGTATGGAAAAAAGTCCGCACTCCCTATTTTGCCGTGTTTTGTGCAGAAATGCAAACTAGAAATATGCCAATATAACTAACCCCACAACACAAACCGCCCAAATTACTCCACAGGTTACTAGAACTTTGTAGTAAGAATTATTAGCCTTGCTGATTTCGGTTTGCTGTTGACGTTGATTTTTGCGGTTCAGTGGAAGTGCGTTTAATACATAACGACCAACCTCACGTAGTGGGGTAGTGTTTGGCGAATATACTAGGTTCTGTGTATCTTTCTTGTGGTAGCCAAACTTCGCCTTGCGCAGTCTGGTGAGCGGTTCCTGGTCAAGCTGAGTTAAGTCCAGGACTGTTTTATCTGGTTGTTCGAGGACTGTATGAGCTTGCTCTAAAACTGTGCCGCCAGATTGCTCAACAACTGTTTTGTCAGTTATTTCTAGTTGGGTTGTATTTAGTAGCTCCAACTGCGTTTCGTCATCCAAGGCAGTCGGTTCAGTTTCAATAACCGTAGGTGCAAAAAACTGAAACTCAGTTTTAGTTTGCTCAAGTTCAGTTGGGTCGGTCGGAGTATCAGCGACTGTCCTGTCTAGTGTAGTAGCTTCAAGTGCTGTCTGTTGAAGTTCAAGTTCGGTTTTATCGTTCTGTTTTGTCATTATTTCCTCACAATACTTTTCAGGCTAAGTAGCGACTTAATTCGCTGAAGTTTTGACTTCTTGGCGGACGTCGTGTTGAATATCATTTGCAAAACTTCCCAAAAGCGCAGAGCAATTGGTGGATTTGGTTCAATATCACCATACACAGCTCTGTCGGCTATTTGAGCAAGGTAAGTAATATCAGCATTACCAAACTGCTGGGCAGCCAACCAGCGGCAATTGATGCTTCAGGTAAGTAAATGCTAGCTCTTTTCTTGCGGCGAATATATTTCGCTAGGATAACAGCAATAAATGGTAATAAGATTACGGCTAACCACAGTAGAATCCAAAGGATTGTCTTGATGATTTCCAGAATATTGGTAAATGTTTTGGCTGAGCTATTTTGACTAGCAGCCGTCACATTACCTGATTGTGGTTTAGAATCTGGCACTGAAGTAAGCGGGTTCTGTAGCTGAACTAATTTGGATATACTTCAAACCGTTTTCGTCGGTGATAACTGTAGCTTTAAGGCTGGGCTAGTCAGAACTTAATTTATCATTGAGCTTACGGATAGCAGTTTCAATATCCTTAGGAAAAAGGAAGTTATCTTTCGTATTTAATTTTACAGTTGAGTTCATATTGTCCTTTCTCGTGTGGCTGACCCATGTCATTATTATCTGAGATTCTGATGTATAGTTGCGAGATAAGGCGGTTATGTTTTCAAATCATATAGTTGCACATTTGCAACTAATATGGTATAATGAAAGTATGAACGCAAAAGATGTGATTGATACAATAAAGAAAGACACGGGGGTTAGCTCCTATGCCTTCGCTAAGTATGTTGGTGTTCCAACTTCCACAATTACACGCATTGAGCAGGGCGAAACCGAACCAAACTTTGAAAAAATTAATTCTTGGCTTGAAAAGTTTGGTTATCAATACAAACTCGAAAAGGTTGAAAATAATAACGCTCCAAAACTTGATGATTTGGTGCAAGTTTTAACCGAAGATACATATGATGAAAATATTTGGATTAAGGTTTATGTTGCGTATAAAAACATTCTTGAGTATTATTCAAACAACCCATACCAGCTAAATACTAACAATGATGGTGAAAGCATTCCAAATTCGGAGTGGAAAGCGTTTTATGCAGCATTTGTTGAGTATTTAACCAAGAAGATCACTAAGACAAAAACTCCTGAATGGACTAGTAAATCTGATTATCTTTCGCCAGAACCATGGTGTCCGTTACCTTTTTTAAGCAAAGCACATACACCATTTGACACCACCTTCAAAAAGAAAAATGTTTTGTTACCAAAAGGAGAGTTGCAATGGATCTAAATAACGAAAAAGTTTATGCCTTAGTTGACGAAATAATTCAAAAGTTGAAGGAGCGTAAAGCCACAGCAGTTCTTAGAATTTACGGCGGTTCAGCTGTTTCTTATTATTATCATGACAGAAGTTTAACCAAAGATGTGGATGCTCTTTACGATTCTGATCCTGCAGTCGAGGAAGTGAAGCAAGAAATCTGTCAAGAACAACCTGAACTTGATGCTGAATGGCTAAATGAGCATGTATTTGATGTAATGCCAAAATTTCCTGATGACAATCCGACAATATATTACAAAAACGACAACATCACCGTAACAGTTGCTTCAAGGGAATACTTACTAGCAATGAAAGCAATGGTTACACGCAAAACTTTTGTTGACTTGACTGATGCGGCAGTTTTATTCAATCAACTTGGATTACATAACTGGATGGATATTGATAAGCTCGTTACTAAGTTTTACGGACCAAGTCAAGCTGATTCTCAAGAACTTTGGTTTGAAGACATTGAGGACTACGCTCTGAAACTGAAGAAAGAAACGGGATCTGAACCTGACAATTCTGAAGTCACTCTGACTAAAGATCGTGGTTCGGCGTATAGTGCGGTTGCAAATTCTACAGAAAGTGAAGAAGAGAAATAATGGAGTGTAGCTGGAATAATGATCAAACTGTTTGGACTTGTTTCAATAATTCAAGTTTTTGGGATGTAAATAAAGTCTCGAGCCTTGCACCAATAATATTATCAGCACTAGCGATTTTTATATCAATTTGCACCTTCATATATAACTCACACCAGAACCGCAAACTTTACAAACTTGGAGAAACAAAAGAACGCAAAGAGAGATTCCTCAAATTCAATGAAATCTTGAATAACGACGAATATCGAAGACTAAGAAGAAAATACTATAATAAAATTATGCCGAACATGGGTTTTGACATTGATCAAAATATTACTTGGATTGAAGATCTTAGGTCAAATAATGAGTTTGAGTATGATCAGTTAGAAAAATTATTTTTAGAATACGAGGCTGCCGCAAAATTAGTTAAAGCCGATTTGATAGACAAAAAATTTTTCTTAGAATTATGGAATAGACAATTGCTTGATCTGAAAACTGGAATGATTTCATTTATTATGTACAGAAGGAAAAAGTGGAACAATCCAGGCACTTGGGATTCTTTATTTGAATTGCTACAAGATGTTCGTGAGGAAAATAATGACAAACAGTGATAATGATAAATTAATGAATCAAATGAAAAATCATCCAGCCAAGACGTTACAAGCTGAAGTCAACACTTTCAGAAAGACATTAAGTTTAATCTGCATACAAAATCGAATTATATTAACTTCATATCTAAACAAAACACAAAACCCTGATCATTTTCTCCCAATGGCAGATCTGAAATCAGAAAATAAAAGAAGTTATGAGACAGGAGAGATATTACGATTACTATCAAATTATCTCTCGTCTGTTAAATCGGTAATTGATCATTCAAGAAGAATATCAAATAATATATTTGAATTACCTCTTGCTAATAATTTTAAAACCGAAATTACCCAATATAAAAAAGATTTAGAATGTTTTGCACAATTGGACCTTTCTGTTTTTGTAAATTGCTTGCGAAATTATATCCAACACTACGGTATTCCTGAACCTACATTAACGATAAAGTTTGGTCAAGCTAAAGATGACAAGACAGAATTCGAAGGTGGATATATCTTTCAAGCAAGTAGCTTGTATCCTTGGAATGGTTGGAAACAAAAAGCCAAGCAGTTCTTGAGTGATAATGAAAATATTAATTTATTAGATGTCGTTATTAAATATTCAAATGAATTTGAGCCCCTAAATTTACAATTACTCAAAATATTAAGTCTAATTATCAAACCATTAAAAGATGAGTATAATAAACTCGTGAGCGAATTTCTAAAAAAATATCCTCCAATTACTCCAGACCAGATAAAAAATGCCGTTAAACCTTAATCTCTATTTTTCAAGATTTATTAGGTTGTGTTGAGTACTTGGGCTGACTGACTTTAGCAGTTGTTGGAACAACTCTTGGCTGACTTTGTTGTGGCTGCTTTGGACGCCCAGCGTTATTCACCTCCATACCAGCACTAACAGTTTTTTGTCCAGAACCTTCTTCGTCCATCATTGTTGAAGTTTCTATGGGAATATGCGTTCATCAGCGCCAGTCTCATTTATTAGTTATGTGTAAATCTCGGTTGTGTAATGGATTTTGCTCGCCAAGGAGCAGGTTGCCGAAGAATTTTTCGAGTCCTGTGATGTCTTCTTTGATCTTGAGGTTGAAGTTGGCATGGTTAGCTCGGACTAGGGCGTTTCTGAAATACCATGAATGCTCTTTGAAAGGTGTGTTATCAACGTTGAATCCGAGTTTGTGGAGATATTTGATGGCAAAAACTGCGATTGTACGCGTGTTGCCTTCTCCAAAGGGGTGAATTTGCCATAAATTAGCAATAAAACGAGTGAAATGACGAACCGCCTCGTCAGGTGATAGGGAAGTGTAGTCAAAATCTCGCTCTTGAGATAAGTCATATTGAATGATTTCTGAAAGCATTCTAAAATCACCATAATCAACAGAGACACCATCTAATACCCATTCTTTTTTGGAGATATTGTAATCGCGAATTTGTCCTGCAAAATCATAGATGTCACCAAACAGATATTTATGAATTGATGTTAGTTCGGCAGGGGAGAGCGTGAATCCATTCGTTGAGATTAATTCTGCTATACGTGAAGAAACCTTATCAGCCTCTTCTTGGCGGTCTACTGATGTTTTTCTACTATCCTTTTCTTGATAGTAACTTTCGACCATTTCACGCACTTGATCAAGTGAAATCTTACCTTCAATATTCAGATTTGCGGCATCAATTAAATACTGCGAAGGAACAAGCCCGTCAACCTTCTGTAATCCAATGGCGGTATTCCAAACATCAGAGCGAGATTTGTGATCACCCTCGCCCTGTCTAACATACGTCATCTCCACCATATATACATTATAATGTTAAATATGGCAAATAAAGAAAAACCTAGGTTTTACCAGTCTAATAACCACGAATTGGATAATAAGACTGCTTGGATTTCGTTTGTCATTAATTCTTATGCAAAAAATAAGAATATTTCAAATCCTGAAAGTTTTAAATATCTTTACGACAATGGTGCGATTGATTATTTGGATGATAGTTTTAAAACAGAGCATCTAGAAAGCATTGACTGGACAATAGATAACATTGATGAATTTATAAAAAATTCCAATAGGGAAGAGGCTTTATGAAGTTATATCATGCCTCTGATGTTGAAATAGATGTAATTGACTTGTCAAAATGTCAGAAATATAAAGATTTCGGTCAAGGATTTTATCTGACTGAACTTCAAAAACAATCTGAAAACTGGGTAAAGACTGTTTTGAGAAGAAAATATGGAAAACAAAATGATAAGATAGGATATGTAACAATTTTTGAAATGTCTGACAATGCAGTTGATTCTTTAAAGAATAAACATTTTGATAAACCAACCATAGAATGGATGCGTTTTATCCTAGCTAACAGAGATCGTGAATTTAGTGATTTTGGAGATCAAGACAATAATCAATTATTACAATATGATATTGTGGAAGGCCCAGTTGCTAACGATGGTATAAATGCAACATTAAATCTATATCTTTCTGGAACTGTTAGTGAAACTGCACTTTTAGAACGTCTTGGGTTTGCCGACCTGAATCATCAAATTAGTTTTCACTCTGAAAGAGCTGTTAGCATTCTTGAGAAGGTTGGAGTTTATGAAGTTAAATGATCAAGAATTAAGCCCAGAACAACGTGAAGCCGCTCGTCAATACAGTGCTGAAGCATTGTTGGGCAGAGTTGCCAAATATATATCGTTAGAAGATCAGATAAGTGTTGCTGAAGCATTCAACAAACTTTACCACACAGATCTTCCTGAAAAAATATTTGACTGGGAAACTAAACTCTATTTAGAAGGTCCTGGTTATTTGTATGAGTTGTATAAGGACACTGAGTTTTTCTAGACATAATTTGGTAAGACATATATTGTCAAAATGTTTCATTTTGCCGATAATGTATATTCTAGGCAAACTTTAATATACCGATAATATATGTACTCGGTATTCAATTTAACCGATAATATACGAACTAGGTAAAAGATCTGGTGACAAT
>JAISHP010000104.1 GCA_031262545.1 Candidatus Ancillula hodotermitis
GCGAACGCCGGTAAGAACTTTAATCAAATCTTTATCACGCCAAGCCAAAAGATTGTCAAGATACCTCTGTCTTATTATCATATGAACATTATACCGTAAAAATAAAATATACTTTCATTTTTTAGTATTTTTATAATTAAAATAAAGTATACTTTACTTATTGACAACAATCTCGTTACATTCAAAGCTCATCAGCCAAAATCAAATATTTTGCAAATACGATAATAATTCGGGAATATTTTTGCTTCATTAATAATAATTTTTGCCTTTTAAACACTCAAACCCTATTCCCAACTTAAAGAATAGTGTTTGAATGTATTATATTATTTAATTTAACTTGTAGGTGCTTACGTAAATATAAGTTTATTTATCTATTTAACGTAATGTAACCAATCCAGTTTCAGTTCCCCAAACACCAGTTTGAACTTGCAATTGTAACCCAACAGCATTAGCCACTTCAGGTGTAACTTCAAAAGCTACATTCCCTGAAACTGTTGTATCAGGATTCATAGATTCGAAAAACGGAGCATCTCCTGAAGAGCTCGTTCCATCTCCCCAGTTTGCAGTAGATTGAATGCTATAATCAGCCGCATCGTATGTTTTTTCACCGTTTTTCAATTTTAAATAAGAGCTATCAAATGTTTTTGATTCACTGGCTTTATTTGTAACATCAATATTAACTATTAAAAATGTACTTCCTTTCTTCGCCTCTTCATTCACAAATTCGTTGCCTGTCGTTATTTGATTAGTAACACTTATTGTATTAACCTTATACTGAATATCTCCGACTTGAAAAACTTCACCTAATTTATGAGTTGTATCCTTATCTTTTGAGCTATTGCTTGTGGAACTTGAATTTGAAGAATTAGAAGCTACATTTTTATCCTTGCTTGCTTCGCTTCCTCCACCTGCTGCCGCAGCTAAAACTATTATTACAATTATCCAAAACCAAACTCGTTTATAGATCGGTTTTTTCTTTTCTTTAACAATAACCTTTACTTGTTGTTGATCATTTTCCATCATACCCTCATTTCTAATTTATTTATTATTTTTATTTTTAACTGTATAGCATATAATTCAATAAAATTGAATATGCTTTACTGATTTTAAACAGTATAGCTATTTAGATTCAATATTTTAAAAAAATTTTCTACGAAAATAGAGCTTTGCTCTTACCGAAAATTAAAGTCCTAAAAATAAAATTGGGACTTGATAAACATAATCTAGATTAATTAAAAATAATCCATTTAAATATTATTTAACTAACAAAAAAGTAGTAACGGCGTAATATTTTATGCACTTATTCGAAATCATTTTAAAATCCAGCTAATATTCCATAAAGAGGGATATTTGTCAGCCAATCTTGTTTCTTGTAAAATGAGAGAGAAGTTCTATAACAATAAATGCCATATTTTGTATAAAATGATTTTAAACTCTGAGATTTTAGATTTTCTTGTGCCTTTACTTCCAATGGTATCATCTTTAACTCATCTGTAAAAATAAAGTCCACTTCTGATTTACCACCTGTCCAATAATTTGGAATTATTCCATTTTTAGCTACTAATTGCTGAAGAACATATTGCTCTGTCAAAGCACCTTTAAATTGCTCAAAAATTTCATTTTTTTGTAAAATAACCTGAATTGGCAAATTTGACATTGCACCAAGAAGCCCGACATCTAGTAAATAGATCTTAAAGATATTCTTTTGCTCGAATCCGGACAATGGTAGCTCTGCATTGTTTACGTTAGTAACCTTATAAACCAATGATAAATCTATCAACCATTGAATCGCATCTTCATAATCTTTACTTCTAGCCCCTTCTCGGACAGCTCCCCAAATAAATTTTTTATTTTCTTTAGACAAATGAGCCGGTATAGACTGCCACACTTGACGAACTTTAGAGACAATATTATTCGGAATATGTTTTGAAAAGTCACTATAGTATAAATCAAGAAGATTTTGTTGTATCTCTCTAGTATTATTCAAATTACCATTATCAATATAATCTTGAACAACTTCTGGTAATCCTCCTGTGCAATAATATATTTTGAGCAAGTCAATCAATTCCTTGTGGAAGCTTTCAAGCGCTAACCAATTTTTATCAACTAGTTTCTTTACAAAACCAGGATATCCTACAGCCAACAAAAACTCTAAAAAACTTAATGGGAATATATCAAAAAAAGTTACTTTACCAACAGGAAAAGAAACCTTCTCGTGTTGTAAAATTCCCAATTGTGAACCTGCACAAATAACTGGCAGCCAAGAATATTCTTCTTGAAAATACTTTAGTGAAGTAACAGCAGATCTAATTTCTTGGATTTCATCTACAATAATCAATGTATTCTCATTTAGTGACGTACTAAATTTTATCTCAATTCTTTCAATTATTTTTTTAGGGTCAACGTCACCCTCTAAAAAGACATCCTTATCTTTTTCTAAATTCAAATAATAGAAGTTATCAAATGTTTTAGCTAACTCCTTCATTGCCCAAGTTTTCCCAACTTGTCTTGCTCCTCTAAGAATCAAAGGTTTTCTGTTTGTGCTAGACTTCCATCTTATCAAATCTTCCATTATGAATCTCCGCATAGCAACATTATAGCACTAAAATTTTTATTGGTGCCGAAAAAGGTATACTTTTCTCTATTATTGGTGCCGAAAATGTATAATATTTTTTACTGTATAGCATATAATTTAATAAAATTGAATATGATATACTGATTTTAAACAATAATCTACTTAGATTTAAGATAATTTTAAAATTATTTTCTACAAAAAATAGAGATTTGCTCTTCAAAAATGCCCGCATGCCTTCAGAAGTTCAATTTCTATAGTAAGCTGTCTGCAAGACCGATAAGAGCTCGAGAGCAATCGCTTGTTCTCGCAATAGCAAAAAACCTAGTTTTTCAACTAGGTTTTATGCGTAATAAGTGGCGGATAGAGGATTTGAACCTCTGGCGCAATTAGCTAAAAGCTAATATGCTCTAAGGCTTGTTAATTTAAGGGGCTCGCCGCCCCTAACACCCCGCATGCCTTCAGAAGTTCAATTTCTATAGTAAGCTGTCTGCAAGACCGATAAGAGCTCGAGAGCAATCGCTTGTTCTCGTAATAGCAAAAAACCTAGTTTTTCAGCTAGGTTTTATGCGTAATAAGTGGCGGATAGAGGATTTGAACCTCTGAAGGCATAGCCAACTGATTTACAGTCAGTCCCCTTTGGCCACTCGGGTAATCCGCCAAAAAATATTTAGTTGTAAGTTTTACCTTTATATCATCATAAGCTCCAAAGGGGACTGACAGTCAGTCCGCTTTTTCTAGCTCAAGGCTGCGCCCACTCGGGTAATCCGACAAAAAATATTTAGTTTTTTTTAATCTTGCGATTAAGTACCCCGAACGGGATTTGAACCCGTGCCACCGCCGTGAGAGGGCGGCGTCCTAGACCTCTAAACGATCGGGGCATATTTAATTTTACCTCTTCGCTTGAGGATAAATTCACCTTTCAGGGAAAATTGTCAGGAGCCAGCGGTGGTGATAGGCCAACTCCCAACTATTACATTATATCTAACTTTCTTTTATGCTGTCAAACTGGCGATATAATGTATAGGTATGAAGATAGAAAAAACACCGATTGATGGAGTAGTAGTTATTGAATTAGATGTTCACGGGGATAACCGTGGATGGTTTAAAGAAAATTGGCAAGTAGAAAAACTTTCTGCTTTAAATTATGATTTTAAATACTTTAAGCCTATACAAAATAATATTAGTTTTAATGCTCAAAAAGGTGTTACTCGCGGAATTCACGCTGAACCTTGGAACAAATATATATCTGTTGGTTTTGGCTCTGTTTTTGGTGCTTGGGTTGACTTAAGAGAGAATTCTAAAACCTACGGGAAAACCTTCACAACAACTCTAACTCCTGATAAAGCGATCTTTATTCCTCGTGGCGTTGCCAATTCATTCCAAGCTTTAGAAGATAATACAGTTTATACTTATCTTGTTGATGCTCATTGGTCAGCAGATCTACAAAAAGAATACACATTTGTTAATTTAAAAGATCCTGAACTTAATATTCAGTGGCCTATTCCATTAACGCTTTCAGATGGAACTGACAATCCTGATGTTGAACTTTCAGAAAAAGACAAAAATCACCCTTATCTTAAAGATGTTGTTCCTATGCCTCCTAAAAAAATATTGATAACCGGAGCAAATGGGCAACTAGGTCGTGCTATTCAAAATGCTATAGACCTATCCAATTTAATTTTAACAGATCTCACCGATTCTGAGAATATTCAAAAATTTGATTTTACCAATCCTGAAGAATATAATAATTTTGATTGGACTAAAATAGGAACAATAATTAATTGTGCAGCTTGGACAAATGTTGATGGAGCTGAAACTAATGAAGGACGACTTGGTTCTTGGAAATCTAATGCTTTTGGACCAAATCTTCTTGCAAAGATAGCTACTCGATATAATATTACATTAATTCATATTTCTAGTGACTATGTTTTTGATGGAACAATTGATAAACACCTAGAAAATGAACCTTTTTCACCCCTTGGAATTTATGGACAGACTAAAGCTGCTGGCGATCTTGCAGTTTCTACCACTCAAAAACATTATATTATAAGAACAAGCTGGGTAATTGGGGATGGAAATAATTTTGTTAAAACTTTTCAAAATTTAGCAAGCAAGAATATTAAACCAAGTGTTGTGAATGATCAATTTGGAAGATTAACTTTTACTTCTACTCTTGCAGATGCAATTAAACATTTGTTAACTTCAAAAGCTGATTATGGCACATATAACGTAACCAATTCAGGAAAAACAGTTTCTTGGTTTGAAATTGCCCAAAAAATATATAGCCTTTGTGGACATCAAGAATCCGAAGTTTCACCTATTTCAACACAAGACTATTATCAAGATAAAGATTATATTTCGCCAAGACCAAGTAATTCAACCTTAAGTTTAGATAAAATTATTTCAACCGGATTTGAACCGTCAGATTGGGAAAACGAATTAAATCTTTATTGTAAATAATATTTATTATTGTCCGTTTTTGGCATAAAAAGCTTCAACTGAATCTTTTTCAGATTTCCACCAATCTTGATTAGCTTGATACCAATCAATAGTTTGTTGTAGCCCTTTTTTAAAATCGGTATACTTAGGTTGCCAACCAAGTTCATTCATTAATTTAGAAGCGTCAATTGCGTATCTCATATCGTGCCCTGGGCGATCTTTTACAAACTCATAATCATCTTTATTGTGACCCATAATTTCAAGGATTGTTTCAATAACCTCTTTGTTGTTTTTTTCTCCACCCTTTTCATTTTTTGTTCCAGGAGCAGTTCCAGTCCCAATTAAATATGTTTCACCAATTTTTCCTTTTTCAAGAATTGTCCAAACAGCAGAGCTATGATCTTCAGTATGAATCCAATCACGAACATTCTTACCCTCACCATAAAGCTTTGGCTTTATTCCTGAAATAATATTTGTTACTTGACGAGGAATAAATTTTTCAATATATTGATATGGCCCATAATTATTTGAACAGTTTGAAATAGTAGCCTTAATCCCAAAAGAACGCACCCAAGCCCGAACTAAAAGGTCAGACCCTGCCTTAGTTGAAGAATAAGGCGAAGAAGGTTGATAAGGAGTTTCTGGTTCAAATTTATTTGGATCATCTAACTCTAAGTCACCATAAACCTCATCTGTTGAAATATGGTGAAAACGTAAATTATATTCTCTACAAATTTCTAATAAACGATAAGTTCCAACTAAATTAGTAAAAATAAAAGGCTCAGGATTTCTTAATGAGTTATCATTATGGCTTTCAGCTGCGTAGTGCACAATTGCCAAATCTTCATTATTTGCATTGTTTGTAATCTCTAGTAATTTTTGATAGGCTTTTTCAACATCTCCTTTGTTTGCAATATCTCCAACTACAAGTTCACAATTTGCACCCTCTAAATTTTTTTTATTTCCAGCATATGTTAATTTATCTAAAACAACAATCTTAATTTCTGGATGCTCACGACTCACAAAATGAACAAAATTAGAACCAATAAATCCAGCCCCACCAGTAACAATAATACCCTTATAACTCATATCTATATTATACTTTCTCTATATTGACTTATCCTTTTTATAATAAATATAATCCAAATAGTATTCCAATTAAGGCATGCATTTTAAACGCTGACTTCCAATTATCTTGCGTAAAATTATATATTTGAAATCCACTTACAATAATTATTACTGGTAAAATAATTAAGTTATTTGGCATTACAAAGCCACCTAAAATTGCAGCTAAGATAAGAATTACAAAATATACAATTTTAGCAAAATTTTTTCCAAGGTAAAAAGGTAAAGTTATTTTTCCATTTTCAGAATCACTTTTTAAATCCCTGAGATTATCAATCATCAACATTGCTGCTACAACCAATCCGTAAGCTATAGATGCTCCAAGAACAACGCTAAAATCATGTCCATTAAATAGACGCTTTTCAGAACCTAATAAATAATATGTTCCAACAACCGAAACAGGTCCAAAGAAAGCAAATGACATAATTTCACCTAATCCTTGATATCCATAAGGATGTTTAGATCCAGAATAACCCCAAACAGCAAATAGACAAAGAGCTCCTAAAAACAACATAATAATTTTCCCACCAATAACAATATTTGATAAGACTACAGCTGAAATTCCAGAAAGAATTGCTAAGAGAAGAAATATTATAAATCTACGTAAATATGATTTTGGTTCTAAAGTTGTTCGGGCTTGATCTTCCTGCTCCTTTGGACGATTGTAATCTAAGCCACTTTTTATATCATAATAATCATTAGCAAAATTACAAGCAATTTGAAGAGAAACAGCCAAAATTAAACATAACCCCAAAATAGCCATATTGTGGAATCTATAAATTTGACGAGCAAAAAGACCTGTTCCTCGCCAACTAGCCGCCCAACCGATCAAAACTGAAAATATAGATGCCCAAAGCGAAAGTGGACGAAATGACATTATAAAATTTTTTCCTATTGTTCTAATAGGAATTTTTTCACTACCTAAAGTAGGAATTGCCATTTAGCTAAGCTCCATCATCTTTTCAAGACTTTTTAAAGCAGATTCTTTAGTTGCGCGATCAACAGTAATCCTTTGAATATCGCTACCTGCTAAAATATTTTCAAGATTCCAAACTAGATGTGGAAGCTTAATTCTATTCATAGTTACACAGGCACAACTTATTTGGTTTAAACGCATAACTTCTTTTTTGCCAGCATATTTTCTAGTTAATCTATCAACAAGATTATTATCTGTTCCTACGGCAAAACTTGACCCTTCAGGAGCCTCATCAACAATCTTTAATAATTTATTAGTTGACCCCGATTGATCTGCTGCTTGAACAACATCAAACTGACATTCTGGGTGAACAATTATTTTAGTTTCAGGATGATCTTTTCTAATTTTGTCAACATTTGCCATTGTAAATTGTTGATGGACAGAACAGTATCCATTCCAAAGGATTACTTTAGAATCTTGAGCGCCTTTTTCAATTTTATTCACTCTGTCCCAAAGTGACATTTGTTCAAGTGGGATTCCAAGCTCAAAAGTTGTGTTTCTTCCTAAATGCTGGTCTGGCAAAAACAAAATTCTCTGTTTTTGTTCAAGTGCCCATTTTACAATTTTAGGAGCATTTGTAGAAGTCACACAAACTCCACCATGCTCTCCAACAAAAGCTTTTACTTCAGCAGTTGAATTTACATAAGTTATAGGTAAAATTGTGTTCCCATACTTCTTAGTTAAAATTCCCCAAGCATCTCTTAATTCTTCACCATTTGCCATATCAGCCATAAAACAACCGGCTGCTTCATCAGGAAGATATACCTTTTGCCAATCTTCAGTTAACATATCCGCTGTTTCCGCCATAAAATGGACACCACAAAAAACTATATATTTTGATTTTTTATTTTTTTGAGCTTCCTGAGCTAAATATAAAGAATCGCCTGTTACATCAGCAAATTGATAAACCTCATCCTTCTGGTAGTGATGACAAATTATTAATAAATCTTCTCCAAGTTTACCTTTAATTTCACGAACTCTATTCTCAAGTTCTTCTTTAGGTTTTAATAAATATTCGGCTGGTATTTTCACTACTTATATTATATATCACTCAATATAGGACCAACTGGTTTCCAGTCTTTATCATGCAAAATTTTTCTGGAATCACGCCAACCCTTCCAAATAGCCTTTAGACCTTTGCGGAATTTATGATCAATAAATAAACGAATTGTTTCTTTAACAAATGTTAAAGCCGTCCCGAAGCCAAACAAAAATCTATGGTAATCACCATTAATCATAAAATATTTTGCTAAATATCCTCTATTTCGCATAATATAATACCGAACCATATCACTAGTGCTATTAAGTTTACGAACTCTTCCTAAAGGAATATGACTTATCTCTCTGGCTCGCTTCATCAAGAAATCTCGGATTAATATAGGAGTTGTAATTTTTGAGGCTAAATAACCATACAAAGTGTCATCCCAATAAATAAAAAATCTTGCATCTGGAAGTCCAATTTCTTGAACAATCGAGCGGTGAAAAAATCCACCTTCAAAACAAGCTGTATTCATTACTTTAAATTCCTCAGTTTCACCAAAATCTGAAGGAGCTATCGGGTTAGGTATGCCTAAGCCTACCATAAACTGATACTGCCAATAAAACGGTGAATTATCCCAATTATGACGACGTGGTTGAACAACTCGTCTATCTTTCTCTAAAGAATTCTCAAGAATAGGCTCTATTCTTTTAATAGAATCTGGATAAACTAAAACATCATCATCCATTAACCAAAGCCAAGCAGCTCCAGAATGGTAAGCGATTTCTGCCCCTTTAGCAAATCCTCCAGAACCTCCAGTGTTTTCTTCCATAGGTTTATAGACAACTTCTACATTTTCCTTGGAAATCTCTTCCTTAAAGTTGTTGACAATTTTAGCAGTTTCAGCACTATTTTCATTATCAACAATTACAATAAATTTAGGGAAAACTGTTAAATTTAAATAGGAATTTAATAAGTCTTGAAGCATTTGTTGACGTTTAAATGTCACTACTGCTATAGCTATATCAGCATTATTGATTTTTTTCTTTCCCATATCTATTAATTGTCTTGTCTATTAATTATTTTGTCTATTAATTACCTATTAATTTATTTACGCTTAAATACTAAACTGTTGTTACTAAATCTTCAATCTCTTCTAAAGTTTTACCTTTAGTTTCAGGCAAATATATTGTGACAAAAATTACACCTAAAATACAGAACAAAGTAAGAATTAAATATGAATTGGCAATTCCTAAAGTTCCTAAAATTACAGGGAAAAACGCTGTTACAATAGTATTTGAGATCCAATTTGTCATAGAACCAACTCCAACTCCAACTCCTCGAACAGAATTTGGGAAAATTTCACCAAGAACAACCCACATCGCTCCACCCCAACTAATGCCGAAAGAAATAATATAGAGCATCATAATTGTCACTGTAGCTATGATTACAGGTGTTGATTGCATTTGATTATTCAAAGCTAAAACATCTGGACCTTGTCCAACTTCATGGAAACACATTGTTGCCATAATCGCAATTCCGGCTGTAAATATACCCATAGCAATTCCACCAAAAATAAATAAAACTTTTCTTCCAAATTTATCAACTATAGCTATAGCGATTAGAGTTGCAACTACATTAGCTACACCAATTGCTACAGTAGAAAGACGTGACTGAAAAGTCGTAAAACCACAAATTTCTAAGATTTTTGGTGTGTAATAAACTACAGTATTACAACCCATAAATTGTTGGAAAGCAGCAAGCCCAATTGCTGCAACCAAAGCTTTACGATACTTAGTAAATAAAAATGAAAATTTTCCTTTTGGACCTTTGTCGGATTCTTGGATAGCCTCTAACTCTTCATCAACAAGTTTTAAAGATGATCTTAAACCAACTAAAACATCACGAGCTTCAGAAACTTTACCTTTTAGGGCAAGATAACGAGGAGACTCAGGAAGAAAAAATGTTCCAACAAATAAGAAAATTGCTGGTATAGCTGCAATGAAGAAAGAAATTCTCCAACCATAAGAAACATTCCACTGATTAAAAATTTGAGTTGAAAGAGCAGGATCTGGATCTGGATCTGGATGTGCCTGAACCATTAAGAAATTAATTAAATATCCAACCAAAATTCCTAAAACCATCATCAATTGATTCAAAAATGAAAGTGAACCTCTTCTTTGATATGGTGAAATCTCAGATAAATACAAAGGAACTAAAGCGCTAGCCCCGCCAACCGCTATTCCTGAAATAATACGCGCTATTAAAATAATAACCCAACCCGAAAAAGGTCCGAATGCATTAGCAAAACCACAAGAAAGAGAACCTATAAGAAAAATTACAGCAACAATCATAACGCATTTTTTACGCCCAATCATGTCCGACAATTTACCAAAAACTAAAGCGCCGATAATTGCACCTACAGTTACAGCAGCAGTAACAAATCCTTCAGAAGTTGTATTTGGTTCAATTTTTAAAGCAGAATCTAAATATCCTAATGCTCCCGAAATAATACTAGTGTCATATCCTAAAATAAGTCCACCCATCGCTCCAAACAAATAAACAAACCAACTTGGAACTACTCTACGCTGTTTCATAAGAATTCAATCCTTTCATTACTTATATATTATACTAGCAATTTAAATATTTTTTACTCAAACAAATCGTCTGATTTAGAGAATATCCTGACCGAATCGTTTTGTCCAAAAATCAGCTAAAGTTATCGCTAACATTGCTTTTGCCACACATTGAGCGGGAAAAACTGCTGAAGCATCCGATCTCTGAGGATGAGCTGTTGCCACTTTACCTGTTGACAAATCAACTGTTTGTAAACCTCCGGGAACAGAAGGTATTGGTTTAATTGCAATTCTAATGATAATTTCTTCACCATTAGAGATTCCACCTTCAATCCCTCCTGCGTGATTGGTTTTACGAAAGTAATTTTTAGAATTATTAGCCAAAATTACGTCATGAGCCTCGCTTCCAGGAATTGAAGCAATTTCAAAACCATCTCCAATCTCTACACCTTTAACTGCTTGAATTGACATCATTGCCCCTGCAATTGCACCGTCCAGACGTGAATCAGCAGAAATATATGATCCTAAACCATTTGGAACTCCATTAGCTCGAATCTCAACTATACCTCCAACAGTTTCTTTATTTTTAACGGCTGTTTCTGCAAAATTTTCACAAGCTTCAAAAAATTCCTTTTCATTAGAAAAATCATTTAATTTAACTGCTCCAAATTGAATGACCTTTGTATCAATTGAAAATTTATTTCCAAAATGCTTTATAATTGCTTGTTCTAAAAACTGTTGACAAATAGATCCTGCTACCACTCTAGCTGCAGTTTCTCTTGCAGAAGAACGTTCTAAAACAGGTCTTGCTGAATCAAACCCATATTTTCTAATTCCTTCTAAATCAGCATGACCAGGGCGAGGACGTTGTAATTTATCATTTTCCTGCCCTTTAGGCATATTTGGTTGAATTTGATTTATACCATTAGATATTTGATTAGAATTCGAGTTTAATTTCGGACTTAATAGAGCAGCTGTTGACATTAATTCAGTCCATTTTTCCCATTCAGAATTATATATCTCTACTGCTATAGGAGAAGCAATTGTTTTCCCATGAATCATACCTGAAAGAATTTCAAACTTATCTGCTTCAAATTTTTGACGGGATCCTCTACCGATCCCGCCACGTCTTTTTGATAAATCATCAGCAATTCTATCAGCAGAAATATCTACACCTGCTGGAATTCCCTCTACAAAAGAGATAAGACTTTTACCGTGACTTTCTCCGGCAGTTCTGTAATTAACCATATAAATGTTAATTTGCTACATAAAGAATATCAACAACAAATACTAGAGGTGCTACCGATCCAAACATTGCTGCTGTTTGTGCGCCATAGCCCAACTCTGGAGGAACAGAAATTAAAACCCTTGAACCTTCTTTTTTTCCAACAAGAGCATCACCCCAGCCTTTAATAACTTGATTTAAACCAAAACCAATTGGTTGACGTCTTGCAAAAGAAGAATCAAAAACTTTACCATTCCAAAGTTGTCCGTGATAATTACAATAAATTTTTGAAGCTAAACTTTTAGTTTCTTTTCCTTCGCCTTCTTTTAGAACCTTAATCTCTAATCCATCAGGACCTTGAGCCTCGGTAAACTCTAAATTTTTTGGGTCATCTCCAAAACTTCCTTCAACAATTACATTATCAAGTGCAGCCATTTTCTTTCCTTTCGTTTTTTATATTATACCGAACTACAATCTCTCGGCAATTTCAATAAATTGTGTAATATTTAAAACTTCTGCTCTAGCCATAGGGTCAATTTGTAAAGAATCAAGAATCTTTGTAACTTTTTCACTATCATTTCCATCGTGAACTAATAAAGATTTTAAAGTTTTTCTTCTTGCAGAAAAACCAAGATTAATTAAAGCGAACACTTTATCTCTAAACTCATTTTTTAAAATTAAATTAGTTCTTTTAAAATTTACTAATTTTGAATCCACCCTCGGAACAGGGAAAAAGGCTGAACGAGGAATTATTCCAGCATTTTTCGCTTTACCAAACCAAGCTAATTTAACTGAAGGAATTCCATAAATTTTGGAACCAGGCTCGGCAACTAACCTTTCAGCAACCTCTGCTTGAACTAAAACTAAAAATTCTTCTAAATTTTCAAATCTTTCTAAAAGAGTAATTATTATTGGTGTTGCAACATTATATGGCAAATTTGCCACTAATTTAATTGGTTTAGTCATATCAAAATATTGCGCTAAATCCGATTTGAGTAAAGTTAAAGCATCTTTAGTTAAAATATTTAATCTACTATTATCAACTCCCATATTTTGAATTGTTTGAGGTAATAAATTAGCTAATTTTTTATCAATTTCAACAGCTAAAACTTTAGCACCAGTTTCTAATAATCCTATAGTTAAAGACCCTAAGCCAGGTCCAATTTCTAAAATTTGATCATCTGTTTTAACATTAGCAATTTTTACAATTTTTTGAATCTGCCCAGAATCAACCATAAAATTCTGTCCAAATTTTTTTACAGGATGAATTTCGTTATTTTCACAAATTTCTCTAATAATTTTTGGTGTTAAATATTGGACACTCATTAAGTTATCCTACTGAACCTTCCATTTGCAATTGAACTAGACGATTTAATTCCAAGGCATATTCCATAGGTAGTTCTTTTGCAATCGGCTCTATAAAGCCTCGAACGATCATAGCCATAGCTTCTTGCTCGGCAATTCCTCGAGATTGCAAATAGAATAATTGATCTTCTGAAATTTTAGAAACAGTCGCTTCGTGGCCTTGAACAACATCATCTTCTTTGATGATATTTTTAGGGTAAGTATCTGATCTAGAATCATTATCAACCAAAAGTGCATCACAAACAACATTTGAACTTGAATTTTCAGCTCCAGGTTCAATATCGATTAATCCTCTATAACTTGCCCTACCGCCTCTTCTGGAAACCGATTTAGAAACAATTGAAGAATGTGTATCTGGTGCTAAATGTATCATTTTTGCACCAGTATCTTGCTGTTGAATTCCAGCTGCTAGCGCAATTGAAAGAACTTCACCTCTTGCTCCAGCCCCTTTTAAAACGCAAGCAGGATATTTCATGGTGGCTTTTGAACCAATATTAGCGTCAACCCACTCCATCGATCCACCTTCTTCAACAGTAGCTCTTTGTGTTACAAGATTATAAACATTATTTGACCAATTCTGAATTGTCGAATAACGAACTGAAGCATTTTTTTTCACGACAATTTCCACAACTCCGCTATGTAAAGAATCTTCAGAATATATTGGAGCTGTACAACCTTCAATATAGTGAACCTTGGCTCCTTCATCAGCTATTATCAAAGTTCTTTCAAATTGCCCTAGATTTTTTGTATTAATTCTAAAATACGCCTGCAAAGGAATTGCAACTTCAACCCCTTTTGGAACATAAACAAAACTTCCTCCAGACCAAACTGCTAAATTCAACATAGCAAATTTATTATCATCATCAGGAACAACAGAACCAAAATATTCTTGAAATAGATCAGGATATTGTTTTTCTGCTGATTCAGTATCTAGGAAGACAACTCCTTGTTTAGCTAAATCTTCACGAATATGATTATATATCATTTCACTTTCGTATTGTGCAGCAACTCCAGCGACTAAACGCTTTTTTTCAGCATCAGGAATTCCTAATTTGTCATAAGTATTACGAATATTTTCTGGTAAACTATTCCAATCTTCAGATGGTTTCTCGCGTTTCCCTTTGTCCAAAATGGGAGGAACATAATATTTAAATTCTTCAAAATTAAAATTAGATAAATCAACTCCCCAATTCGGCATAGGTTTTTTAAGAAACAACTCTAAACCTTTTAATCTTCGTTTTAGCATCCACTCAGGTTCATTTTTTGATGCCGAAATAGCACGAACAATCTCTTCAGAAAGTCCTTTTTGAACATCTTTGCCTGCTACATCTTCATCTGCCCATCCATATTGATACTCATCTAAAGATTCAATAATTTCTTGATCGGACATTTTACTCTCAGACATACTAATATTATACCGTTTAAATTGGACATTTTTGCTCAGTATTTAAATTTTTAATATGATTAACTTATAATATTTATATGAAAAAACAAACTTCAGCTTATATTCAGTTTTCTGATGTCTTTAAAATTGGTGTTGGTCCTTCTTCTTCCCATACTATCGGACCGATGCGTGCTGCTAACCATTTTGTTAAAAGTCTTCAAGAAAACGAGATTTTGGAGAAAGTATTTTTTGTCAATTGTAATCTTTGGGGATCTCTTGCCGCAACAGGAATTGGACACAAAACTCCAGACGCTATTATTGCTGGTTTACAAGGATTTACTCCTTCAAATTTTAAACCTAAGAAATTATTCATTTCTTGGGGTGAAATCATAAACAAAAAAAATCAAATCCTTCCTTTAAATAACTCTCAAGAGGTCAATTTTACTCCTCAAAATATGATTTTTTCACCAAATCAACACAACTCTATTCATCCAAATTACTTCTATCTTCAAGCTTTTAATCAAGAAAAACATGAAATCTTTAGAATTGACTATTTGTCAATTGGTGGTGGAAACATCTCATTTAAAACTTTGAACGACAAAGAATTTCAATTTTTACCAAATCCTGGATATCAATATCAACCTCAAGAAAATAGAACAGATTTTATAAATACTAAAGAACTTTTTTTAAAAGCAAAGAAATATAATTTATCACTTGATGAAATTGCTATAGAACAAGAAATTGCCCATTCAAAAGAAGAGATTACCAAAGAAGATGTTTACCTTCAAGTTGACAAAGTTTGGAAAGCTATGGAAAGTTCAATTCGCAATGGTCTAGAAGTCAAAAACAAAGATGATCTATCTCCTGTAATTCAAAAAGAATTAGGAATTAAAAAACGAGCTCCTAAAATGTATCAAACTTATCTTGAAAGAAGGAGGCAAGGTAAAAGTGCCACAATTGAAACGCTCTCTTGCTATGCTTTAGCTGTTAACGAACAAAACGCGATTGGAGGTAGGATCGTAACAGCACCAACTACTGGTTCTGCTGGTGTAATTCCTGCCGTTCTTCAAGAATATATAGACCGTGATGATCTAGATCCAACAACCGGACATTTTGAACAAAGAGATAAAATTCGCAAGTTCCTATTAACCGCTAGTGTTATTGGTTCAATTATAAAATACAACGGATCTGTTTCTGGAGCTGAATGTGGATGTCAAGCCGAAGTTGGGTCTGCTTGTGCAATGGCAGCAGCAGGCTCGGTTGCAGTTTGTGGAGGAAGCCTAGAACAAATTGAAGCTGCTGCAGAATCGGCACTAGAATATCATTTAGGTTTAACTTGTGACCCAGTTAAAGGTTTAGTTTTTGTCCCCTGTATTGAAAGAAACGCAATGGCAGCAAATACTGCTGTAACAGCTGCTAGGCTAGCTTTAGCTGGAGATGGACATCATGTTGTTAGCCTTGATACAGTAATTGAAACAATGCGACAAACTGGAGTTGATATGAATGAAGCTTATCGTGAAACAGCCAAAGCAGGATTAGCAACTCACGTTAGTTGTTAAAATATTAAATATTTTTACTTAAAATTTTTTTTAGTTCTTGCTTTGCTCGATTTAACCTTGACATAACTGTCCCTATCGGTAAATCTAAAACTTTTGCTATTTCTTTATATTTTAATCCTTTAAAATAATAGCAATAAATAATTTTTTGTTTATCTTCTGACAAATTAGCTAAAGCTGCTTTAACTTTTTCTTCTTCTTCACTAATAATTACACGATCTTCAGCTGAATTTTCACTTTCTGCAACTTGCCCTAGATAATAATCGTTTGAAGTTCTTTGAGGAAAAGTTTTTGATTTTCTAAAATGATCAATATAGGTTCTAAAAATAATTGTTCTAACCCAAGCTTCAAAATTTGTCCCAGCTTTAAATTCACCAAAATGCTTTTCTGCTTTATTCATTGATTCTAAAAATACATCTTCTCCATCAACTTCTGATGTTTTAGCTAAATTTAATGAATAATTCTCCAAAGAATCCTTATATTCTTCAAAGCATTCTTCAAAATTTAACTTCATATCAATATTATAAAACATATATAATATAAACATGGATACAAAAGATGTTGATGTGTTAATTATTGGTGCTGGGCCTGCTGGAAAAACTGCTGCAATTTATACAGCTCGAGCTGACTTAAAAACCGTTGTTTTAACAGGTTTAACTAACCCTGGTGGAGCATTAATGAACACTACTGACATAGAAAATTTTCCTGGTTTTGAAAAAGGTATTGGCGGTATTAAGCTAATGGACATTATGCAAAAACAAGCTGAACGCTTTGGTGCAACTTTTGAATTAGACGAAGCTGAAACTTTTCAAATCCAAACGGCTGATAAGTCAAATTCCAATAGAAAAGTTATCACTACGACAATGGGAGAAACTTACTTAGCGAAAGTGTTAATTGTCGCTACAGGTTCTCTTTATCGTAAACTAAATATTCCTGGTGAAAAGGAATTAGCTGGACACGGTGTTAGCTATTGTGCAACTTGTGATGGCGCTTTCTTTAAAGATCAAGATGTAATTGTTGTTGGAGGCGGAGATACAGCCTTAGAAGAAGCTCTTTATCTTAGTAATTTATGCAAAACAGTAACCATAATTCACCGTAGGGATGTTTTTCGTGCTACCAAAATTTTAGTTGAACGCGCTGAGGCTATTAATAATATTTATTTCAAAATGAATTCAACTTGCGAAGAAATCTTACCTCTACCTGACAATTCTCACAAAGTAGGTTCTGCAAAAATTTTGAACAAGAATACAAACCAGATTGAAGATATATCTGTAACAGGTGTTTTCGTCGCAATTGGCGCAGACCCAACAACTCAAAAATTGAAAGATATCTTGGATTTAGATTTACAAGGATACATTAAAACAGATGGAAAATCTTCTAAAACAGGAATTCCTGGTGTTTTTGCGGCTGGAGATTGTATTGATCCCGATTACCGGCAAGCTGTAGTTGCCGCTGGGTCAGGAGCTAAAGCAGGGATTGATACTGTTAATTTCTTAACAGCTTAATTCCTTTTGTTCACCCCGTTCATCTTATGATTAGAAATAACTTATTCAAATCAAAACAAATGTTATAATAAAATGGTGAAGAGTCATATTAAATTTTTAGACACTCTTAGAGTTCTTGGTTTAGTTTTTGTTCTTCTTTATCACTTTTTTCGAACTTCTCAATCTGAAATATTTGGTTTTCAACTCTTTCAAGGCGGTTTTGTTGGTGTTGATATTTTTTTTCTCCTCTCTGGATTTTTAATTACTATCAATTTACTAAATCAATCTATTAAGCAAAAATTCTCCGATATGTTTCTACAAACTTTTTCTTTTTTGAAAAAACGTTTTTTTAGAATTTATCCTTCTCTAATTGCAATGCTCTTGATTATTTTACCTTTTGTTTTATTGATTTCTCCTGATTTTAGAATTAATTTTGCCAAAGAAGTTGCTGCGATACTTGGGAGTTGTTTCAATTTTTATCAGATATATATCGGACAATCTTATGATCATCAAAGTTTACCCGATTTGTTTACTCATCTTTGGACACTGTCTTTAGAGTTCCAATTTTATATTTTTTGGGCATTAGTTTTTCTTCTCTTTAATTTTCTTTTTCATTTTTTTAGCTCAAGAATCAAAACAGGTCAAAAACGAAGATTATTTTCAAATTCAGTTTTTAGAATCAGATCTTTAATAATAGGATTTTTTTCTTTTATCTTTCTTGTTACTTCCTCTATAATTATGTTTCACACCTTTTCTTTAAATCAAGCTTATTTTTCAAGTTTGTCTCATAGTTACCCACTTTTTTTCGGAAGTTTTATTGCTTGTGTATATAATCTTAATTTACTACAACCAATAAATATTGCAAAAGTTTCTGATAAAGTTAATCGGTTAATTCTTGGGTTTTTTGGTGTTTTACCTTTTTTGCTCTTGTTGATTTTCCTTTTTCTTTTAAAATTTGATTCAATTTTCACCTTTAAAGGCGGTCTTTTACTTTCTACTACAGCCGGAAGTTTATTGCTTGTTTTTTCATTACTTTATCAAAACATTAAATTTGATGACTCTAAAATCATTAAATATTTTAGTTCTCGTTCATATTTAATTTATTTATTTCACTACCCACTTTTAATTATTTTTTCAAACTGTACTCAATTTAACTATTTCTTTGCTTGTTTAGTAACCCTTGTTTTGTCTTTATTTTTTTCAGAAATCCTTTATCGCTTATTTCATTTAAAAACTAACCCAGTTTTAAATTTTGCTATAATTATTATTTCATTTGCTCTAGTAATTAAATCCATCTCTATTTTTACTACTGCTCCTTCAAGAACATCACTAGATCGAAATTTATCTCTCCAACAGGTTGAATTATCAGCTAATCAATTTAATCAATATACTAATTCACTAAATTCTAATAAAAATATTCTATTAATCGGTGATTCTGTTTCATTAGCGGCTTCTAGTGAGCTACAAAAACAAATTCCAAATTTATCAATTAACGCTGACATCGGAAGACAATTTTCAACTGGTGTTAATCTTTTATCTGATATGGCAAGAGCTAAAACTCTCCCAAACATAATTATCTTCGAACTTGGAACTAACGGAACAATATCACCAAAAGACATGAATCAACTTATTCATTTAACTCAAGATCGTATTTTAATCCTAGTTAATGTTTTTGCCGATAGATCTTGGACTTCTGCTGATAATGATATTATTAAAAATACTGTAAATAATAACGATAATATCTTATTAGTTGACTGGTCTTCAGCAATAGCCAACCATGTTGATCTTTTAGCTTCCGACAAAATTCACCCCATTACTCTCCAAGCTAGGGAAATATACACTAAACTTATCCATAATGCTATTAATATAGCCAAAACCAAAAGTAATAAACTTTTATTGGAGAAAAAATGAAAAAAAATATTTCATTAATTCTTAAATTTTTTCTTATATTGCTTATTTTATCATTCCTTAATCTCTACGCTTTTGGTATAATTCATTTTCACAAAAAGGAAACTTTACAAAACTTTCCTACTGTTGAACAAACAATTGAAAGTGGCCAAGAAATTGACGGTAAATTAGAGGGTTATGCCGATGTTTTATATCCTGATAATTTATCTTATTCTGGTGATTTTAAAAATGGTTTATTTGATGGCAAAGGAACTCTTTGGTTAAAAGGAAAATGGAAATATTCTGGTGATTTTAAAAATGGAAAGGCAAATGGAAATGGAGTTTTAGCTCCTCATTCCGGCGAATCAATTTCTGGAAAATGGGAAAACGGAGTGTTTATTAACTAAACCTTTTCCAACAAGATGGATGCCAGTGCCGTCGCTCATCAATTGCCGCTTGTTCTCCAAAAAAATGATCATTTTGAATTACTGTATAACTTTCTTGTCCGATCTGAATTGAATTATTACAACCAGGACAAGTGTATAAACTTTCTCCTTCAAAAGTCCTACTAACAGTATAATCTTTCCCGCGTTTTGTTTCTACCCAACGCCCACCAAAAACTTTCCCCACATCAATTGGCGTCACAGCTGAATTTATTTTACTATTTTTTGATTGACTATTTGAATTTCTTCTAGGCATTTTAAATATTTATTTATAAAGATTAGCCTGCAAAGTTGCTAATTCTTTATTTCCTTTTTCTGCTAATTTTAAAAGATTTACTAATTCAGAATGATCAAAAGGTTCGCCTTCAGCTGTTCCTTGAATTTCTATAAATTTACCTGAACCTGTCATCACAACATTCATATCTGTTTCGGCAGAAGAGTCTTCAACATATGGAAGATCAAGCATAGGTTGCCCATTTATTATACCGACTGAAATTGCTGATACTGAGTCTTTTAATACTTGTGCTCCCATATTTACAAACCCACTATCTTTGCCCCATTGAATTGCATCTTTAAGTGCTATATACGCTCCTGTTATTGAAGCTGTTCTTGTTCCTCCGTCGGCTTGTAAGACATCACAATCAATTGTAATTTGATTTTCTCCAAGCTCGTATATATCAACTATCCCTCTAAGAGACCTTCCCACTAACCGAGAAATTTCTTGTGTTCGTCCACTAATTTTACCCTTTACAGATTCACGTTGATTTCTGTCTTCCGTTGCTCTTGGCAACATAGCATATTCAGCCGTCACCCAACCACGGACAGGCTGATGTCTTTCTTTTGCGTGACGATTTTCTTCATAGAGCCATCTCGGAACTCTATTTTCAAAAGTAGCTTCACAAAGAACTTTCGTATTACCAAATTCAACTAAGACTGAGCCTTCCCCTACGTTTAAATAATTACGAGTAATCTTAATTGGTCGCAACTCATCAAAATTTCGCCCATCTTGACGAACAACATTAATTTCTACAGACATATTTATATTATACTTTGTGTTTTAAATTGTAGATTAAAAAACCCCGCAAAATACGGGGTTTTTAAATAAAATTAGATATTACTAAATTAATAATAAGCTAATTATTAATACTAGGCTAATTCTAAATTATATTTACCTCTATCATCAATAGCAGCAACTTTAACCTTAATCTTTTGCCCAACTGAAACGATATCAGCAACATTTTCAATTCGCTTTCCATCGTTCAAATCACGCATTTTAGTAACATGAAGTAATCCATCAATTCCAGGAGCTAAAGAAATAAAAGCCCCAAAGTTTACAGCTTTAACAACTGTTCCTAAGAACTCTTCTCCAACTTTTGGAGTTTTAGGATTAGCAATAGCATTGATTTGAGCTATAGCCTCATCTGAAGAAGGTCCGTTTTCTGCAGCAACATAAACTGTTCCATCTTCTTCAATTGAAATTTCTGCTCCAGTTTCCTCTTGAATTCCTTGAATAACCTTTCCTTTAGGACCGATTACCTCACCAATTTTATCAGTAGGAATTTTAACTGTTGTAATTCTTGGAGCGGTTGGCGCCATTTCATTTGGTCCAGAAATGCAATCATTAATTACACCAAGAATTTGCATTCTTGCTTCTTTAGCTTGTCCTAAAGCACCAGCTAAAACATCAGAAGGAATACCATCTAATTTAGTGTCTAACTGAATTGATGTAATGAATTCATCCGTTCCTGCTACTTTAAAGTCCATATCTCCGAAAGCATCTTCTGCTCCCAAAATATCTGTCAATGTCTTATATCTTGTTTCACCATCAACAGTATCTGAAACTAACCCCATAGCAATACCAGCTACTGGAGCATGCAAAGGAACACCAGCATTTAACATAGCTAAAGTTGATGCACAAACTGAGCCCATTGAAGTTGATCCATTAGACCCAAGAGCTTCAGAAACTTCGCGAATAGCATATGGAAAATCTTCTTGTGAAGGTAAAACAGGAACTAAAGCACGCTCTGCTAAATCTCCATGTCCAATTTCACGACGTTTTGGTGACCCCATACGTCCTGTTTCTCCAGTTGAATATGGAGGAAAATTATATTGATGCATATAACGTCTTGTATGATTTGGAGAAAGACCATCAACTTCTTGTGCCATCTTTAAAGTATTCAAAGTTGTGATTCCCATAATTTGAGTTTCCCCACGTTGGAACAAAGCAGAACCGTGAACACGTGGAACGATATTAACTTCAGCTGACAAAGGACGAATCTCGTTCAAAGCACGACCATCAATACGATAATCATCTCTTAAGATACGATTACGAACCAAAGTCTTTTGAACTGATTTATAAGCATTCTTAATTTCGATCTCACGACCTTTGAATGGTGCGTTATTATTTGGATCTTCTTCATCACCACAAAGAGCTAGAACCATTTCATCCTTAATTTCACCAATCATTTCTTCGCGCTCTTGCTTATCTCCATGATTATATGCTTCTTCTAAACGTGCCAAAGCAAAATCACGAACAGCTTCAATATCAGTATCAATATATTCAGGGAAAAGAGGGAACTCACCTAAATCTTTATCACCAACTTGATTCTTTAGTTCAATTTGAGCATTACAAAGTGCTTTAATATGAGGTTTTGCAGCTTCTAGACCAGCAGCAACAGTTGATTCATCAGGTTTTTGTTGTCCTTCATTATAAATTAAATTCCATGCATTTTCACCAGCACCAGCCTCAATCATAGCAATTGCCACATCTGAATTTGGATCACTTTCATCAAGAATTCTACCAGCTACAGTAATTTGGAAAACAGCCTTGTCTAATTGAGAATAAGTTGGAAAAGCTACCCAATCACCATCAATTAAAGCTAAACGAGTTCCTGAAACAGGACCTTCAAAAGGAATTCCAGAAACCATAGTTGAAGCTGAAGCAGCATTAATTGCTAATACATCATAAGCATCATCAGGATTAACTGCTAAAATTGTTTCAACAACTTGAACTTCATTACGTAATCTTTTATCAAATAATGGGCGCAATGGGCGGTCAATAATACGGCATGCTAAAATAGCATCTGTTCCAGCTCTACCTTCACGACGGAAGAATGATCCAGGGATTTTACCAGCTGCATACATTTTTTCTTCAACATCTACAGTTAGAGGGAAAAAATCAAAACTTTCTCTTGGTTGACCTGAAATACATGTTGTTGAAAGCACCATATTATCATCGTCTAAAAATGCTGTTACACAACCATCAGCCTGTTGAGCTAAACGCCCTGTTTCAAAACGAACTTTACGAGTTCCGAATTTACCATTATCTATTATCGCTTCTGCGAATTTATCTTGCCCTTTAATCGGGTTTTTTTCTGTCATTTATTTATCTTTCTTTATTAACGCCGTTTCTGGATCCCTAACTTAAAATAGTGAACATAATTATATTTAAATACAATTATACTTAAACTTATGAACACCGAAACCGTCCAGGCTCACAGCGAGTTATTAAAAACTTTATAACTTATAAACATTATACATTATTAAAAATGCGTTTTATTTTAAAAAATTCCTAAAAAGGGCGACTGACCGGGCTCGAACCGGCGACATCCGGAACCACAATCCGACGCTCTACCAACTGAGCTACAATCGCCATGCTTGCGATTTACTCAGTTGTTAGAGCTTCAAGCAACCTTTATTCTTTCGCAAAAGAATCAAAGGCGACCAACTGAGCTACAATCGCCATACATTTATATTATACAGGAATTTAAACTTTCCAAAGTCCACCACTAGCAATTGATTGAAGACCCATCTCTTCTGCAATCGCACCATGTTCTGCAACTTCCCAAACCCAAAGAACTCTTTTATTAACATTCCCAAACATTCTTTGTGATCTCCACAAATTATTTGCTAAAGCAAAATCTGGTTTAATTATATCAATTTTTTCACTGATTGTTTGAATTTTTCCTGATCCAACTAATCCATCATATCCAGTTTTCCAAACAGGTATTAGTTTATTATCAACATTCCAACTAGTCGTAATTTCTATCTTTAGTGGGAATTGGTTTTTATCTGTTAGATTTTCTGGCCTTTCTTCGGAAACCCTCCAAGACCCTTCTTCAGAAATTAAAACTTTATCACCAGGAATAAAATCTCCTTTCTCTGATAGATCTGTTTCTCTAATTTCCGACTTGTAATAAAGTGACTTACCTGCATTTTTCCAGGATGCTCTTTGAACAAATCTTTCATTTGTTAACCCAAAGTGACCACCAAAGAGACCTGTTCCTTCCCACTCTCCTATTAACCAACTTATTGGGTAAATTTCTTTTTCTAGACCTGTTGTATCTAAAATCAATCTAAATTTTCCAATCTCTTAATCGTTAAATCTTTGCCTAAAATTTCCATGCACTCAAAAAGAGGAGGAGAAATTCTTTTTCCTGAAATAGCTACTCTAAGAGGAGAAAAGGCAAATCTAGGTTTAAGATTCAAACTATTTTGATAGTCTGGCTCGCCTTCTGGTGAAATTGATAACGCCTCTTGAAGGGTATTGTGGATTGAATCTGTAGTCCAATTTTCTAGACTCTTTAATGAATTAATGGCAGTTTCTATTACTTTATGATAATCAATTTCTTCACCACTTGGATTTTTGCCAGATTTTAACTGTTTTTTAGCATCTTCTTCAACATTCATTTTTTCTTCTTTAGAAAGCAAAGGTGCCAAAAGATTTCGAGCCTCGCTTAATAATTGAACTCTAGTTTGAATTAAAGGTGCAGCTGCAGTAATTATTCTCTGCTCATCTTCAGTTAAATTATCCCACTTGTCAGCAGAAACAAGAGCTTGATAAGTTTGAAGCTTTGGCATATCTGGTTCATTTTCTGCAATTTCTCTTAATAAATCACAATTTACAAAATCTGCAGATACAGAACCATGCAAATATGGAATTAATCTTTTTTTGAAATCCTCAACATCAAGCATTCTAATATGCTCTGCATTAATAGCAGTACATTTCTTCATATCAAATCTAGCTGGGTTTGCTAAAACATCTTTAGGATTAAAAGCTTCAACTAATTGATCCATAGAAAAAATATCGTCATCTGGAGATAAAGACCAGCCTAAAAGCGCAAGATAATTTATCAATCCTTCAGGAATCATTCCTTTTTCTCTGTGTAAAAATAAATTTGATTCAGGATCTCTCTTTGATAATTTTTTATTCCCTTCACCCATTACGTAAGGAAGATGACCATACTTAACTGGTTCTTTAGCTACTCCAATATCTATTAAGTATTTCCAAAGAACTACCTGTCTTGGCGTTGAAGAAAGTAAATCTTCTCCTCTTAAAATACAATTAACATTCATTAAAGCATCATCTACGGGGTTTGTTAAAGTGTATAGTGGGTCACCATTTCCATCTTTACTTGATCTAACGATTACATAATCTGGAATTGTTCCTGCTTTAAAAGTTACTTCGCCACGCACAATATCATCAAAAGTAATATCTTGATCTTGAGGCATCTTTACACGAATTGTAAACTCTCTACCCTCATTTTCATACTCTTTAATTTGCTCATCAGTTAAATTTCTATCAAAATTATCATAACCAAATTGAACAGGTCTTCCTGCCGCTTTGTTTCTTGTGTCAATTTCTTCTTTAGTTGAAAAGCACTTATATGCATAACCTTTATCTAAAAGCGATTTTGCTACATCTCTATAAATTTGTGTTCGCTCGGATTGACGATAAGGACCATCAGGACCCCCAACCTCAACTCCTTCGTCCCAATTTAAACCTAGCCACTTTAAAGAAGTTAAAATCATTTGATATGAATCTTCAGAATCGCGTACGTGGTCAGTGTCTTCTATTCTAAAAACAAATTTCCCGCCTTTGATTCCTTCATCATTTCCAAATTTCTCACAATGTTTTGCCCAAGCATAATTAAACAAACAAGAACGAACCATACCTACATGAGGCGTCCCTGTTGGGCTCGGGCAAAACCGAACTCTTACTTCTTTATCAGTCATATATATATTATACGTTTAATTATATATCTAACTTTATTGCGGAAGCTATAGCAAAATTTTTTGAAAAAATTGGGATTAAATATGACTGCAAAGCATGATACACATCTGGTTTACCCGGCCAGACTGTTTCACTAATTTGATTGTTTTCATCTAATTGATGAATCCAAGAACCTGTTTCGTCTAAAAGGTGTTCTTTAGTCCACTTCCAAACTAGATTAAACCACTTAGTATAATACTTTTCTTGATCCTCAGTTGCACAAAATTGTAATAATGTTGATGCTGTATTTAATGCTTCCGCTTCAACCCAGTGCATCCTATCTTTTACAATAGGATTACCTTCCCAGTCTGTTGTGTAGATAAATCCACCAATTTTTTTATCCCAACCATCATCTACAGCAACTTTAAATAAATTTTGAGCTGTTTGAAAATATTTTTCTCTCTGTTTCTTTGGAAGTTTCAAAGCAAATTGGGTAATTAATCTAGCCCACTCTATTCCGTGACCGACAGTTGCTCCATAAGGCTTAAATTTATCATCTTTATTATCTGAATTATATTCTAAATCTGGCTCCCAATTTTCTTTATAGTGCTCAGGAATTCTCCAACCATGAGATTTAGCTTGGAAGCAAACTCTATCAACAATTCGATTCACACGGTTTAAGAGGTCGTAAGCTTTTTCTTCAAGATCAAAACCAAGAGCTTCATATAAATTTTGATTTACTTTTCCATTATCAGTTATTACTGAATAATAAACACTATTATTTGCTTTATTTTCAGCTGCTAAAATTTTTAAAACATCATAGGTCGCCAAAAAGGCCTCTACAGTATGCATATTTGCATTAATTCCTCTATAACTATCTTTTTTTGACCAATCAGCCTTCGGATAATTATCAACCGACATCCCATATTTCTCATCCCAGAAATATTTATCAAATATTTTCAAAGCACAAGAAAGTAAACGAGCTGATTTTACTCTATTTATTCCACTAGTCGCCAAGACCAACGAAGATGAGCCTAAAATTACAAAAGCGTGAGCATAAGCTTCTTTCGCTTCATTAACGACTTCTCCATCCCAATCAATTTTTGAATACCATCCTCCGTTAGTAACATCTCTTAAAGGTCCAACTAGTCCATGATAGCCAGACTCAAGAAAAAACAAAATTTGTTCATTCCTTACTTGTTCTGATAACTTAGAATCTGCATTGAATCGCCTATTGTCTGACAAAAGTTGAACTAACGAAAATGAATGTGTCATTCTAGAAGTAATCCAAGTTTCAATTCCTCTTTTTTTGTCAATATGACCTTGACTATCTAACCAACCTGAACCATCAATTTGTGCTGGAAAACCTGATCCAAACTCAATTAGGCTTTTTGTTTTTTCAACTATTTCCTTATTATTGTACATATTATCTCCTTTTCTTGTCACCACTAAATAATATTATAAGAAAATATTAATTTTTGTCAAAAATGTAATTTTCTTTATTTAATTTTCCGTTAAATTTTCACTACAAATTACTCCTCTAAAGTAATTTCTTTGGCGATTATAGCTTTGGATCGATCCATTCTTTTTTCAATATATTTTAGAATTTGTGTTACAGATAGTGTAATTACCAAATATATTGCCGCTGTTATTAAATAAGGAATATAAGTCTGGTAAGTCGCACCTTTAATTGTTTTTGTAACAAAAAATAACTCTGTCACTGATATTACATTTAGAACTGCTGAATCTTTTATGTTTATCACAAATTCATTTCCTATCGCCGGCATTATGTTGCGAATTGCTTGAGGTAAAATTATTTTTGTCATAGTTTGAAAACGAGATAAACCTAGACTTACAGCTCCTTCAGTTTGTCCTTTGTTTATGCTCTCAATTCCACCTCGCACAATTTCAGAGAGATAAGCTCCCGTATTTATAGAAATAATCATTATAGCGGCAAACAATGGATTCATATCTATTCCAAGAGCTTCATCTGCTCCGAAATAAATAATAGTTGCTTGCACAATCATTGGTGTTCCTCTGAAAACTTCTATATAAATTTTAAGAATTGCATTAATAATTACTCTAATTAAATTTGATATATTTTTTCTTTTCTTTCCTTGCGAGTCTGTTTGATAAGGAATATACCTTATGCAGGCAACTATTAGACCTATTATCAACCCAAAAATTGTTCCAGTTAAAGAAATTAATAATGTAACCCAAAGGCCTCTAAGAAACATTCCACCATAATGCTGAATTATATTTGTAACATTTTCCCAAAAAGATTTTTCCTGTGAGCTGTTCTCTAAACCACTAGCACTATTTTGTGAATCTTTAATTGCTTGATCCATCATAGTATCTCTCTCATCTTGTGGAATATTACTTAAAATTTCATTTACTTGATTAAGTAAATCATTATTACCTTTTTTTATTCCAACAGCAATTGAAGACTGATCCTTTGAAACATTAAATCCTTTATCTTTAGAAAATTCTAGTACCTTTAAATCTGGATTAGCAACAGCTGCTGATGCTGCTGCAGGATATTCTCCAATATAGCCATCTATTTTTCCTGACTGAACTCCGGTTATCATTGTTGGAAAATCATCCATAGCTGGTTGTTTATTTACGTCAGGAATCTGATCAACATAATTATAAACTAATGTTCCAAGTTGCCCTGTAATCTTGGCTCCTACTAAATCACTCAAACTTTGTGCATTTGCGTATTTACTATCTTTTTTAACAACGACCGTAATTTCTGAAGTGTAATAATAATCTGAAAAATATATTGTCCGACGTCTTTCATTAGTCGGGCTCATTCCCGCACAAATAATATCTATTTTTTTTGAAGTTAATCCTGGTAAAAGACCATCCCACTGTGTAGCAACAATTTCTAAATTTTTGCCCATTCCTTCGGCTATCTTTTTTGCAATTTGCACATCATATCCATTTGCGTAACCACCATTTACTTCAACCGTTCTTTGGTTAGGTGTTGCTTGCATAAAATTATATGGCGCATAAGCTAATTCCATTCCAACTTTTAATGTCTCACTATCAGCTTTCGCTAGAGGAACATTGAAATAATTAAACATAAAGACTGCCTGAAAAAACAGGCAGAAAATAACACCAATTTTCTTAATTCTCACAATTAATATTATACTTGTGATAAGTTTTGTTAAAAAATTAACTTTTCTTAACTTTTCTTTGCTTTTCTTTCTAAAAAGTTTGCTAATTTAGTTAAAGCTGTAATTACTACAAAATACATAATCGCTATAATTAAATATACTTTAAATCCTTGGAAATTACGTGCGATAATAATCTTTCCTGTTTGAAGAAGTTCAATTAAACCAATTACTGAAAGAATTGTTGTGTCTTTTAAAGAAATTACAAATTGATTAATGAAACTTGGCATCATAATTCTTATACCTTGAGGTAAAATTACATGTCCCATAACCCAAGGTTTAGTCATACCTAAAGCGTAAGCTGCTTCCTTTTGACCTTTAGGAACAGCTTGAATTCCAGAACGAACAATTTCAGTTAAATAAGCCGAAGCATTAAGAGTTAATGCTAATAAACCTGCAAAAAATTCATCTAGCGGGTGACCAACTACTTGTGGAATGCCATAGAAAATGAAGAAAACTAAAACCATTAAAGGAATCCCCCTAATTACATCAACATAAACTCTAACAATACCTCTGGCAATAATTTTTTTCGATACTGCCATAACTCCAAAAACTAAAGCTATAATTATTCCAAAGACAAAAGAAAGTAATGCTAATTCTATTGTTTGCCAAAGACCGTTTAATAATTGTTTCCAATTTACTTCAATCAAACCAGAATAAGTTGACTCATCAATTTTACTACTATTTGTATTGGCAGTATTACCTGTATAGTTATCTATAATTTGTTGATAAGTTCCATTTTCTTTAATTTGTTTCAGTCCATCATTAAACATATCAAGCAATTCTTGATTTTTTCCTTTAGCAACTGCAAAACCATAATCTCCAGATTTTTCACCCGGAATTGATTCTGGAACTACAAAATCTCTTCCTTGAGCAATTGCATATTCCAAAACCGGTGCATCATCCATCATAGCATAAATCGAACCTATATCTAAAGAATTATACATTTCGTCACCACTGTCAAAACTTTTAAGAGTATAACCATATTCACTAGCATGATCTTGAAGCCATTGGTGAGACGCTGTTCCAATTTTTGCTCCAACACTTTTACCTGCTAAATCAGAATATGAATTTACATTTTTTTCATTACTCTTTTTTACACCTAAAATTGTATCAGCTGCATAATAGGAATCAGAAAAATCTAAAACTTTTTTCCTTTCATCTGTTATAGAACAGGCTGCCATTACACCATCAGCTTGCCCTGACTGAACACCTTGAATAGCAGCTTCAAATCCAGGATATTTTAATTCAACTTCAAAACCCTCAATTGCTGCTATTTTTTTTATTATATCAACATCTATACCAATATATTGGCCACTTTGATCTTGAAATTCAAATGGGGCAAATGTTGAATCCATCCATATTTTATATTTTTTTGTGTCTGCTTTTGAATTGTTTGTTAACCCTAACATTGGCATTACAAAAACAATCCCTAAAAGGACAATTATTTGGCTTACTATTAATTTTTTTATAATTTCTTTAGCTCTCATTTATTAACATTATACAGTTTTGCTATATTTTAGATAATTTTGAGTGATAAATAAATTACAAAGTGTAATCGTGTCTCCAATTTTTATCTGTTAAAAATCTCGCTATAACTAAGCCAACCACCATTGCTAAAATTGTCGCAAAAGCTTTTGAGCCATAATTTAAAGCTGAGACAGCGTTTTGATTTAATAAATCATATGACATCCTAAACAACCAAGAACCAGGAATCATAATCAATACTCCTGGAACTGAAAGGGTGATGCGAGTAAAATCAAAAAATTTGACAATTACTGTCGCAGCTAGACCAACAAATAATGTAGCTAAAATTGTAGCTAAAAAATATGACATTTTAAAATCAATTAAAATTAGTCGACCCATATTAGCAAAACCGCCAATTAAACCTGCCCAAAGGGCTGTTTTCATATTTGAATTAAACATTAGAGAAAACCCAAAAACACCTAAACCGCTCATTAAAAATCTAAAAAAAGTGAATAACACATAGTTTCCAGAAAAAGGTGTTGTTAAATCTGTAATTTTTAATCCAATTAAAATTGCAAAAGAAGCACCTATAGTTGTAGCACAAAGAATAATTGCTATCGCGTAAACTAAACGTTGAATTCCTGCAGAAAAATCCATTTTAGCAATATCTAAACCTCCGGTAATTAATGGAAATCCAGGGATAACAAACAACAAAGCCCCAACAAAACCCGAAAGCTGCTCCCCTGAGTTCATCTGAAAACAATTAATTAAAATTGGAATATGGCTAAAAGACACCCAAAGTAGAACATAGAATATTTCAGCAACACAAACTGCCAAACTATTAACAATAAATTGATTATATTTTCTCTTTAGCATTATTTTTCTTGACAAATGTCCCAAAAACGAACCTACAAAAGCTCCAAACATTTCGAATATTGTTCCTCCTATACAAAATGTAAAACCTACACAAGCAACTGCAGCCCAAAGAGCAGAAAACCAAATGTTCCAAAGAGGTTTTGAATTTTGAATTTTGGTTAATTCAGTCGAAATACAATCAATTGTGTGATTATATTTTTTTTCTTTTAAGCCTTTTGTCAAATTACCAATTAATCTAATCTTGTTAGAATCTACACCAACAGAACTAATTGTATTTACCTCAGAATTAAACAAATGTCCATCGCCTTTTTTTACATGGCAGGTTGAATTAATTTCTGTTAAAGTGACTAATGCTTTATTTGAAATTCCTAAAGCGTTTGCAATTATCCTCATTACAGATTTAACCCTATAACTACCCATCCCAGTAGATAAAGACATTAATCCTGCACGCATTACTACTTCAGCTTGTTCGTGCAAGCAAACCTCAGGAGATTGTTGATTATTAGTTATTGTCATCTATTACTTCTGAAGAATTTTCGACCTTACTTTTTGCTTAGTCTTTTCCTTCAGTATTGTTTTCAACAGATTCAGCTGCTTCGCGCTTTTCTCTTTCTTCTCTTTGAGCGTCAGTTTCTGGCAAATCTCTTTCAAAATTTCTCGCTACGCTAAGTATTTTATCGTCTTTTCCTGGTTTAGCAAAAGTAACACCTTGCGTATTTCTCCCACTCTCACGAATTTGATCAACACTAGAGCGCAAAATCATTCCTGATTCCATAATCACCAAAAGTTCATCATTTGCTTTTGTAACTAAAGCTCCGACTAAATCACCCTTCTTTTCAGAAATAGATGCCACTTTAACACCTTTAGTTCCACGTCCTTTGATTGGATATTCAGAAAGTTTTGTTCTTTTAGCATACCCTTCTTCAGTTACAGTAATTAAATCAAGATCATTACCTTCTGGATCTAAACTATCTACAGGTGCAATTGAAGCTGAAAGAAGCTCATCTCCAGGATTAAACTTAATTCCTCTTACCCCTCCTGCTGTTCTTCCCATTGTTCTAATTCTATCTTCTGAAAGTTCAAAGCGCACAGCTTGTCCTTTTTTAGAAACGAGAACGATTGTGTCATCATCTCTACAAAGAGAAACATCAACGATTTCATCTTTTAGGCCTTCTTCATCTTCACGCAAAGTTAGTGCTTTAATTCCGCTTTGACGAATATTTTGATATTCTTCTAAACTTGTTTTTTTAACAATTCCTCGTTTAGTTGCGAAAACAAGATATTTTGCATCTTCAAATGTATCTTTATCAAAATCCATTACTTGAGCAATTTTTTCTTCAGGTGGTAATTGTAATATATTTGCAATATGTTGACCTTTAGAATCACGTCCTCCTTCAGGAAGTTCATAACCTTTAATTTTGAAAACTCGCCCTTCAGTTGTAAAGAATAAAAGAGGATGGTGAGTTGTTGTGACAAAGAAATTTTGAACAGCATCATCTTCTCTGAGCTTTGTCCCTTTCATTCCCTTTCCACCTCGATTTTGCAAACGATAATTATCAGAACGTGTTCGTTTAATATATCCACCTTTAGTCAAAGTTACAACGATTTCTTCTTCTGGAATTAATGCCTCATTATCAACATCATTTCCACCAGGAATAATTACTGTTCTACGGTCATCGCCATAGCGTTTAATAATATCAATTAATTCATCTTTGACAATTGTTCTTTGTCTTTCTGGTTTAGCTAAAATATCTTCATAATCTTCAACCTTGCGAGTTAATTCATCATACTCATCTTGAATTTTTTGACGCTCCAAAGCTGCTAAACGACTTAATTGCATAGCTAAAATTGCTCTTGCTTGAACATCGTCAATTTCTAAAAACTTAATTAATTCTTGGCGTGCTATATCTACTGTTCTTGAAGCGCGAATTAGTCTGATTACTTCTTCAATAGCATCTAAAGCTTTTAAATAACCTTCCAGAATGTGTTGACGATCTTTTGCCTCCCGCAATAAATATTGAGTTCTGCGACAAATTACATCAATTTGATGATCCACCCAATTAGTTATAAATTGCTCAATATTTAATGTTCTAGGAACTCCATCAACAAGAGCCAACATATTTGCACCAAAAGTTTCTTGAAGTTGAGTGTGTTTATAAAGATTATTTAATACAACCTTTGCAACAGCGTCTTTTTTAAGAACAATAACTAAACGGGTTCCTGTTCTTCCAGAAGTTTCATCATGCATGTTTGCAATCCCAGGAATAGATCCATCTTTAGCTTTTTCTTGAACTTTACGAGCAACATTATCTGGATTAACTTGATAAGGTAATTCAGTCACAACCAAACAAGTCCTACCTTTAATTTCTTCAATATTTACAACAGAACGCATTATTATATGCCCACGCCCTGTTCTGTAGGCATCTTCAATTCCTTTATGTCCAACTATTAACGCCCCAGTTGGAAAATCCGGTCCTTTAACAATTTCAATAGCTTTTTCTAATTTTTCTTCAGCACTTGCTTCTGGATTATCTAAAAACCAAATTGCAGCTTCTCCAACTTCACGCAAATTATGAGTTGGAATTTTTGTTGCCATACCAACTGCAATTCCTTCTGCCCCGTTTACTAAAAGGTTTGGAAAACGAGAAGGCAAAACTGTTGGTTCCATATTTTTACCATCATAATTCGGCTCAAAATCAACAACTTCTTTATCAATATCTTTAACCATTTCCATAGCTAAATTATTCATACGACACTCAGTATAACGAGGAGCAGCAGCTCCATCATCACCAGGAGATCCGAAATTCCCTTGTCCATCAACCAATGGATAACGCAACGACCAAGGTTGAGCTAAACGAACTAAAGTGTCATAAATTGCAGAATCACCATGTGGATGATATTTTCCCATAGTGTCACCAACAACACGAGAACATTTATTATAACCACGATCTGGGCGATAGCCACCATCATACATCGCATAAATTACTCTGCGGTGAACTGGTTTTAGTCCATCTTTAACATCTGGAAGTGCACGACCAACAATAACAGACATAGCATAATCAAGATAACTTGTTTGCATTTCTTCTTGCAAGTTAACTTGCATAATTCTACCGTGAACAATTGGATTCCCATCTTCATCCAACATTAAGCCATCTTCGTTACGACCGTTCTCGTCTACGTTATTTTCTGCCATACCCTTATATTATACCTCTAAAATGCCTTGTTTTCTCTATCTTCTATGTAGCCCAACCCAAAAGATCTAATCCCTGGTGTGTCTATAACCCAACTATTTTCCATATTTTTAACTTGAAAAGCTTGGGATGATGTTGAAGTGTGCCGCCCATCACCATTTATAGAAACCTCATTTGTTTCTCTTTTTTCACCTGTTATAACACCAAAATCTAACATTTTGTTTATTAAAGTTGATTTTCCCACTCCTGAAAGTCCAATAAATACTGTAATCTTATTTTGAAGAATTTGTTTTATCTCTTCTATTTCAGTAGATTTGATAATTTTTATTTTGTTTAAGTCTATTGGTTTTATAAAATTTTCATTTAAATCCGTCTTGGTAATTATTATATATGGTTTAATTTTAGAAAACTCGCAAGCTTTTAAAACTCTATTTACAAAATCTGGTTGAGGATCTGGATTCTTAGTTGCAATTAAAATAAAAGCTTGTTGACAATTAGCAGCAATTATTTTTTCAAAAGTATTTTTATCATCTGTTGTTCTTTTTAGCACTGTTTTTCTTGGTAGAATTTCTTTAATTTGTCCTAAAATTTCAGTTCCAGCTTGGGTTTTAATTGAAATTTTCACCAAATCTCCAGGAACAATATCTAAGTTTCTAATCTCTGAAGCTCTTGAACAAATTATATTTTGATCGATTTGATTATTTTTAATTAAAACTTGATATCTACCTCTTGCAGCATTTAAAACAAATCCGATTGGTAAGTTCTTTGTTGATGGACGCCTTTTTGTCCTTGGTTTAGAAGTATGTTTTGTGTTTGCTCGAATATTACCATTTCTTTCTTCTTGTCTAGCAAAATGATTTTCGTAAAATTCTGTATTAATCACCATTATAAAAAATATTTAATACTTAACTATAGATTCTTCTCTCTATAATATCCGAAAAGTTTTCTAATATTTTATGTCGCCTAATTTTAAGAGATGGTGTTAACATTTCATTTGCTTCTGTAAATTGATTAGGTATTAAGACAAACTTTCTAATCGATTCAGCACGAGAAACTAAAAGATTGGCTTTATCTACTGATCTTTGAATTTCGGCAATTATCGCCGGATTTTCACAAGCTTCTTCTAATGATAAATCTGGTATCTCTGAATTAATTTCATTCCAATTTTTAACTTCTTCTGGATCTAAACTAATTAAAGCTGAAACAAAACGTTTTTTGTCTCCAATTACAACAGTATTATTAACTAGTTTATTACTGTCAATTAGTGCTTCCATAGGTCCTGGTGATACATTTTTCCCACCAGCTGTTACAATAATTTCTTTTTTACGACCTGTAATATAAATATAGCCTTCTTTATCAATTTTAGCTATATCCCCAGTTAAAATCCATTTAGGTTGTAAATCTTTAAGATTTACGCTTCCTGATTCGAATTGTTGATCTTTTAATACACTTTGAGTGTCAGAAAGTTCTTGAATTTGTTTGTTTGAAATCAGTGTTTCCTTAGTTAGCTTATCATTATTATTATAACCATCAAAGATAAACCCGGCATTAATTAACAGTTCTCCATCTTTAGCTATTTTAACTTTAACTCCAGGAAGAGGTAACCCAATTGAACCAATTTTGTTAGCGTAAGGCAGATTTACAGAAATTGGAGCGACTGTTTCTGTCATCCCATACCCTTCACAAATCACTATTCCCGCTCCTCTAAAGAAATGTGCTATTTCCTTATTTAATGGAGCACCGCCGGAAATACAAAATTCTACAGACCCTCCTAGAACTTCACGTAATTTAGAATAAACCAAAGGATCAAAAAACATTCTTCTGGCTTGCAAAATTTTTAAATGAGGACTATTTTTGCCAAACACATCTAATCCTTTTGAATATTCAATTGCTGCCTCTGTTGCTTTTTTAAATACTGTTTTGGCTGGTCCTTTTCCTGCTTTGTGGCTTGCAGCATTATAAACTTTTTCAAAAATTCTAGGAACACCTAGCAGAACTGTTGGTTTAAAATCTTGTAAATCCGTTAAAAGTTCTTTGATATTAGGAGATAGGCCCATCACTGTTTTTTCGCCCCAAAGCAGAGCATAACAAATCATTCTTGCAAAAACATGTGCTAGTGGCAAAAATAATAATAGTTTTTGAACATTTTCTGGATTATGTAAAACAAAAGGTAAGCCTAACCCGCAATCTTTAACAATTGCAACATAATTTTTATGTAAAATTCGCACACCTTTAGGAATTCCAGTTGATCCTGAAGTGTAAACTATTGAGGCTAAACTGTTAGCTTTTATCGATTTTTTTCTACTTTCTAATTCTTGATCTGAAATTTTTTCGCCCAAAACAACAATTTCATTTAAAACATTTTTATCAAAAATTTTAGTTTCTATTGTTTTAATTCCTGCTAATTCAAAATTAACTGCTATTTGCTCATTTTCAACAAACCCAAATTTAAATTTTGAATCGTTTCTAATATATTTGATTTGCTCGGCTGAGCTTGTTTCATATATTGGAATTGTCACAGCACCTGCGCTGTATATTGCTAAATCTAAAAGAACCCATTCAAAGCAAGTGTGTGAACAAATTGCTACTTTATCTCCTTTTTTTATTCCTAAAGCAATTAAACCTTTGGCCACTTGATTAATTTTATTTTGAAATTCGATTGCTGAAATTTTAACAAATTTTTCAGCTTTTTTGTATTCAATAATTACATCATTTGGATAAGTTTTTACTCTTTCATTTAATAAAGATAATACAGACTCATCTTCTTTTACTTTATACCCTTGTGGAATATTATATTGGTTATAATTTTTTTCTTCTTTCGGTAAAATAAAATTTGATAAATCTTTGGTTTTATTAATTACAGTATTTTCTATGTTTTTCCCGATATTTTGTATTCTATTTAAAGTTAATCCTGTTAAATCTATTAATTTCATTATTTCTCACTTGTATTAGATCTTTTACGGTTTGTTTTTTTTGTTCTAGCTGCCCGAAGTTTTTTAATTTCCTTCTCAAAATCAGCAAGCCTTTCATAATTATTATACACACTTGCAAAACGTAAATAAGCAACATCATCAATTTCTTCAAGGTATTTTAATAATGTTAGTCCTATATCATAAGAATCAATTTGTGAGACCCCTTTTGAACGAATATCATCTTCAACTTTTGCTGCTAATTCGTGCAAATCTTCTTTTTCTATTGGTCTACCTTGAAAAGCTTTTCTAACTCCTCCATAAAGCTTGTCTTTATTAAACTCTTCTCTTTTTCCAGATCGTTTAATAACCATTAAAGATGTTGTTTCAAGTGTAGAATATCTTTTCCCACATTTCGTGCATTTTCTGCGTCTTTTTATAGACAGCCCATCTTCTGATATTCTTGAATCTATTACTTTCGACTCATTATTTTTACAAAATGGGCAATGCATTTTTCCTCCTAAGCAATTGTTAATCCAACAACAGTTCCTCGTTTTACCGATTCTCCAGCTGTTATATTTTGTTTTTGGACTAATTTTAATATTTGATCACCTGAAATTGACCATTTTAAATCCAAATTATCTAATGCGCTTTTTGCGCTTTCTAAAGTCATTCCTACAACATTTGGAACAGAAACATTTTCTGTTCCTTTTGAAATGGTAAGAGTTACTAAATCTCCACTATATAAAATTTTTCCGGCTTGTTGATCTTGTGAAATTACATCATTTTTATCAATTTCATTAGAAAATTGTTTAATTTCAGTAAATTTCAGCCCTAAATTATCTAATTTTTCTTCAGCTGTTGAATAATCCATTCCTGTTAGATTTGGAACTTCAATCGGTTTTTTCCCTTTAGAAACATTGATTTTTACCTTGGCATTATGTTTAATTTTTAGTGTTCCTTCTTTGGGTGAAATTTTTGTTATATTTCCTTTTTCTACCGAATTAGAATATACTTCATTTATTTTATATTCACCATCAAACCCTGCTTGTTTTAGTGCAGCTTGCACAGTTTCTAAATTTTGTCCAACAAGATTTTTAGGCATATTTACAAAATTGATTCCTTTTGAAACAATAATTGTAACCTGCCCTAATCTTTGAGAAATTGTATTACCTGTGCTGGGCTCCGTTGATATTACAGTCCCTGTTTTGATAGTATCAGAATATTCTTCGCTTATTGAATATTTAATATGATCATTATTTAAAATTTGTTCTGCTTGTTGAGCTTGAGCACCAATTAGTCCCGAAGGTATTTTTATTTGCCCACCTGGTCCATAAAAAATATACCAAAAAACTATCCCTGCTATAAATAAAATTGATATTAAAACAGCAAATAATTTAATTATTTTTTTCTTGTTTTTAGTTTTTTTAGAAAAATTTTCTAAATCGGATGTTTCTTGGTTTTCTCCAACTTCTATTTCATTATTTTGATTAAATTCTTCTCTTTGGTTTAGCTCGTCGCTTTGATTTAATTTGGCTATAAATTCTTCTCTTTGTAATTTTCTAGAAAATTCTTCACCCGCTAATTGCTCATTTACTGTTAAAAATTCAGTCGATATGTTATCTTCCTCTTCTGATAATATTTCGCTGTTATCTTTTTCTGGTTTAAAGGGACTAGATGGTAAAGATATAGAACCAGGTTTAAATTGTCCAGTATTTTTAGTTGTAAATTTTTTAGAAGTTGTTGTTTTGTTTATTTGAGATATAGAATTTTTTGTTTCTGCTTTTTTTTCTTTTTTTGGTGGACGGGGTAATTTGATTGCCAACTCATTAGCACTTAAATTCGTAGCAATTTTAATTAATTCTTTAAGAGCTTCATGAGCATTATCTGGTCTTTTTTCTCTATCTCTTTCACAAAGGCGGCATATATAATCCGAAACTGATTTTGGTACTTTTGGAAATTGTTCTGAAAGGTTTGGAACGTCATCACTAACATGCTTTAGCGCAATCTGAAAAGTTTCATCTCCATTATATGGTTGAAATCCGGCAATTAGTTCATAAAGCATTATTCCCACAGCATAAACATCAACTCTGTAGTCTGGTTGTTGATAAGTTCCATCTGGTAATTGTTTTGGATCAATTACTTCTGGTGCTAAATATGATATTGTTCCATAAACTGAGTCAGTCATTGTTGTAACAGTATCAGTTGCTACTTTTGACAAACCAAAATCTGTTAATTTTAACTCGCCTTTTTTATTAATTAAAATGTTTTCTGGTTTTACGTCTCTATGAATTAATCTTTGTCTAAAAGCAGCATCCAAAGGCCTGAGAATTAATTCTGTTATTTTAAGAGCATCACCAACTGAAAAAGTTCCTACTTGCTTTAACCGAGCTCTTAAATTCGTTCCTTCAACAAGCTCCATTACTAAAAAACTAAGTTGCCCATCAGTTCCTGTATCATAAATTGTTACAACACCAGGACCTCTTAGTTTTGCAGCATTTTTGGATTCTTTTCTAAATTCAGCAATAAATTTAGCCCCTTTTTCACCTTCAATTAAATGCGGGTGAATTATTTTCATCGCTACTTCGCGATCTAATCTTGTGTCTGTTGCTCTGTAGACTGTCGCCATTCCTCCACTAGCAATTCTAGCTTCGATTTTATAGCGGTTTGAGTCGATAAATTTACCAACTAAACTATCTTTTGCCGGTTTATTCTCACTCAATTCAAAAATTTATTTTATATTAAGATATTAACTATTAATTAGTTAGTAACTTTAAATGACCAACTTGCTACTTCAGAATCAGATTCTTTAAGAATTACTTTATAATCACCTGTTCCAAGTACATTTCTTTCTGTAGAAACTATTGTTATATATCTTGGTAACTCATCTTGAGAATCAGAATGAGCAACTGGGAAAGTTCCTTTTCTAATAGAAGAATTATCTTTTTTATTTATAACTTCATAAGTATAAATTTTTTGATCGGCTGGATTTTTTAACTTTAATTCTAACAAAATTGGATTTCCTTGTTTAAAAGATGTTTCTTCTTTTGTATTTGTAACATCTGTTGCTAATTTTGTTGGATAAAATGCTACTTTATTTACATCACCTTTGGTATAATTTCCAGCGAAAAGTCCTCCTAAACCACCAGAATGACGAACTCCTGCTATACTAAACATAACGATTAATGCAATTACGATAATCGCTACCACAGCTGATCCTACTATTATAAGTGGATTTAATTTTTTTGGCTTATCTGCAAATCTATGAACTCTTTTATTTTCATTATCACCTGATAAAGTATCTGTTTTTTCTTCTACAGGTTTTTCTACAGTTGCTTTTGCATTTTCTTTTACACTATTATTATTTAAATCACTATTTAAATTTTCAGTATTTAATTCACTAGTTTTATTTAAATCAATAACTTTTTCTTCTTGTGTGTTTTTTTCAGCCATAAAAATATTATACAATAAATATAACTGTATTATCTTTCTTTATACCAATATTTTTATTTTATTTTGTTTCTTCTAAGATATTTTCAAAAGATTCTGAATTATCAATTCTTAATTTTTTAGGTTTCCAACGACCTTCTTTTTTAGGTAAATCTGTTTCAGAATGCATTCCGCAACCGTGATCTGCTGAAACAACTCTACCATCATCTCGACTCCAAGCATTAGCGCAAACACCAAACATTTGTCCAATATCTCCTTCTAAAGGTAAATAAAATCCACAAGTTTGACAATTTGCAAGCGCTATTCTAGTTGAGGCTGTTTTTGGTCCATGAACTCCTTCATACCACCTTGCAGCAGTTTCAGATCTACCAAGAACATTTAAAATTCTATTTTTCTCAACAGCAAGATTATTTAGTTTTGTTTGTTCTTCTTTATTTAAATCTTCTAAAATTAAATCTAAATTTTCATCATCTTGTTGAAATTCATTATAATCAATTTCACTCATATCACTTGGTTGGAGTCTTTCCTTCCAAGGGATCCATTCAGGTGCTATAAACGCATTTTCTCTTGGTTGAAATGTTGATTCTGTAATAGTTATTTCATCCTCATCATTTAATTGTTGAAGAATTACTACAAATTTCCAATCAGGATAAGCTTTGAATTTAGAAGCGAATTCAAATGATATTGTTGCACCATCAATAACTTTTTTTTCAATCAAATTACCAACATATCTTACATTTTCGGCAGTTAATGCGGCTGCATTTTTTGCAATCTCTTCTGCTTCAACAGATAAAATTTTTTCTGGTAATTTTCTTCTAGAATCAAATTTAGATTTTTTTGGTCCTTTATTTTTCTTTTCTAATTTTAACTCTTTTACTTTTGGTTCTTTTTTTGTTTTTGATAAATTTTTATTTTTAACTTCTTTAACTTGTTTAATTTCATTTTTTTCTTTTTCTGTTTTCTTTTTTGGAAGAAATGCTTTAAAAAACTTAAACATAATTATATTATACCTATTTTATAAATTCAACTAATTCATTTTTATTATGTTTATTCCGTTTTTTTTGTTAAAAATATTTAAATTTTCGGAATTTGTTGTTGTTATAATAGCTTGTGATTCTTTTTTTAATATATCTATAACTTTTCTTTTCCGAGTTTTATCTAAACTAATAAAAAGATCATCTAAAAGTAATATATTCTCTATTTTATTTTGTATTTGATTTTTTATAATTTCATTTTCTGACAAGACAAAAGCATAAGTTATTGACCAAGCTTCCCCTTGAGAAATATTTCCTTTTGATTTTTCACCTTTTAAATATATTTGAAAATTATCTTTTTGACATCCTTCAAGAGAGAATCCTAAAATTTTTTCTTTTTCAAAATTTTCAATCATTATTTTTTTCATATTATCTTCTGTAAGAATTTTAGGACTTGAAATAAATTCTATTTCAATAATATTTTCTTCTTTTTTTTCGACAATTTTATTATATTTATCAGTAATATATTGTTTTATTTTATTTAAATATTCTTTCCTTTTTTTTGATATAATTAGGCTTTTTTCTAAAAATTGTTGATTCCAAATCTTTATATATTCGAATTCTTTGTTTGTTATTTTATGTTTTGAATAATTTTTTAATAATTTATTTCTTTGAATTAATATTTTATTAAATTCTTGTAATTCTTTTTTATATTTAACATCATTTTTTTTAATTTCTTGATCAATTATGTTTCTTTTTTGTTCAGAAGAATAGAATAAATCAACTGTTGTTTCTGGTGAAAATAAAGTAACATTAAATTTCTTATTTTTTTCGGAAATTATATTTATTTGAGATTTATTTTCATTATATGTAATTGTTTGTTTTAAATGTGTTGTTTTAAAACTTTTTTTCTCGCTTTTTATATATATTGCTTCTAAAATACTTGTTTTGCCAACACCATTTTTACCAACTAAAATATTGACGTTAGGCTTAAAAGTTATATTTTTATACTTATGATTACGAAAATTAACTAACTCAACTTCTTGAATTGGCATTTTTATCCAATTTTAATTGGAACAATTATATATTTATAATTATCTTTACTTTCTTCTTCTGGTTTATCAGCACCTGTGAGTCTAATTGGTTTTGTTGTTTCTTCAAAATCAAAACAAATATAATTTTCAGAAATTTGCGCTATTCCTTCTTTTAAAAACTGAATATTAAATTTAATCTTAATTTCTTCACCACTATAACTACAATCAACCACTTCTTGTGCAGAATATTCATTTATTTCGTCAGTAATCAATGTTATCGTTTTATCATTAAAAATAGTTGTAACACTTGTTGTATTATTTGAAATAATTGATATTCTTGAAAGTGCACTATTTATATCACTTTTATTAATATATATTGTTTGATTATATTTTTGTTCAAAAAGTTTTTCTGTTGGAGGAAATGTCCCAGCCACAATTTGAGTTGTAACATTATATGAACCAGTGGAAAAAGTTATTATATTTGAATTTTCTTCATCAAAATAAATATCAGTTGTAGTAGAATTTTCAATAGATTTAGCTAATTCTATTAGTGTTTTATTTTTTATAATTATTGATTTGTCAATATCTTTATTTGATTTCCAAGGAATTTCTTTTCTTGCAATACGATATCTATCAATTGCAGATAAAATAACTTTGTCTTTTTGTAAATCTATTTTAATTGTTTGTAAAATTGGTGTAGTATCTTCTCTGGCTGAAGCAATTCCTACTCTTACTAAAGCATTAGAAAAATCTCTTGAATTAATTGAACCAATTAAATTTTTTGCTTCTTCTGTTTCTGGGAACTCATTACTTTTATAAATTGGAATATTAGTTTTATTTTTTCCTGAAGAAACTTCTAATTTTCCAGTTTTTTCGTTATCATTAATTAAAATTTTTCCTGCCGGCATTGATCTTACAATATCTGTAAAAAATTTTGCATGCACTAAAACTTCTCCATCATTTTCTACTGGAATTAATTCTTTTGTTTTAGATGTTACTTCTAAATTTGTAATTTCTGTTGAAAAACCCTCTTTATTAGCTGTTAATTTTATAGCCGCAAAAATAGGAATTGAAGGTCTAGAAGTTAAAAACTTTGTCGACCAATCTAAACTATTAATTAATGTTTCTTTTTCTATTTGAAGCTTCATAAATATATTATACAGTTATAAATATTTTATTTTTTGAGTTTTTAACATTATTAATATTAATTAAATAATCTTAATATTAACTAGTGTAAATTTGTAAATTTCTTATTTTTTTCTTATTTTTATTATTAACTACATCAATGTTTTTAATTGAATTAATGTCATTTAATTGTTATTTAATTTTTCTACATCAATGTAGTTAATATATATTCATATTAGTTAATTATTTACACTTTTTTTAATTCTAGAAATAATATCCTCTATTTGTTTATATATTTCTTTATTTTCTTTAATTTGTTTACTAACTTTTTTCTCTGCATTAATTACACTTGCATGATCTTTATTAAAAAAATTACCAATTTGTACTAATGTTAATTTTGTTATTTGTCTAGCTATATACATAGTATAATGTCTAGCTTTTACTAAATTTGGTGTTCTACCTGGACCTTTAATATCGTCTAAAGTTATACCAAAATATCCAGCACAAAACTGTGCTATATCTAAAATTGTAATTTCTTTATTATTTTTATTTAAATAATCTTTTAAGGCTTCGTTTATTATGTTTTCTGATAGCTTAACATTATTTACACCACAATAAAATACTATTTTATTTAAAGAAGCAATTAATTCTCGAACACTTGAAAATACTAAACTTGCAATATGTGCAACTATTTCTTCTGTAAAAAAGATTTCTGTTCCATCACTATATTTTGGTTTTTCTTGAAAAATATGTTTTTTTAAAACAGCTACTCTCATTTCATAATCTGGATTATCTATTGACCAATATTGACCTTGTTTAAATCTTGAAATTTGTCTTTTATGAAATTGTTTTAAATAATCTGGTTGAGCATCGGCAGCAATAACTATTTGTTTATTATGTGTAGTTAAATAATTAAATATTTCAAAAAATATTTTTTGTGTCTGTTCCATTTTTTCTGTAAAAAATTGGATGTCATCAATTAATAATACATCTAAACTATGATATTTTTTATTAAATTCATTTAACGATCTCATACTTGAAGCTGTTGTAAACTCATTTATAAATTCTTCACTTGTAATATATAAAACTTTATAATTAGGATTTATTATTTTAATATGATTTCCAATTGCATTTAAAAGATGTGTTTTTCCTAAACCTGGATTTCCATAAATATAAAATGGATTATAATTATTTTCACCTGGGGCTTCTGAAACAGCAACTGCGGCGGAAAGAGCTAATCTATTACTTTCCCCAGCAATAAAATTATCAAAAGAGAATTTTTCTGATAAATTTGATTCTATATTATTTTCTTCTGGTTTGTTTGGAATATTTACTTTAGGAACAACAATTTGTTGATAATAATTTTTTATTGGAGTACCTGTTTTAATGGGTGTTTGATGATAAATTTTATTATTTATTGTTTCTTTATTTTTTGTTGTATCTATTTTTATTATAATACTTTTAATTTCTGGAATCTCACTTTGACAAATTCTAACTAACTCATTATTAACAGTTGGAAGTTCTACCATAGCTCTAACCATTTCGTTTGGAGCTTGAATTATTATATCCTCACCTAATTGCCCTACAATTGATAAAGAAATTAATTGTTTTACTTGTTTGGGTGTTAAGTCTTCAGATTCTTCTATATATTTTACAAAGTTATTAACAAGGTTTTCCACATTTTGCCTTTCTTTTGTTAAAAAATATTATACGCTAAATTGACATATTCTCCTAAAAATAGGTATAATATTTTTGTATATACTAAAAATTAGGAGATTTTATTATGAAAAGAACTTTTCAACCAAATAATAGAAAAAAAGCTAAAAAACATGGCTTTAGAGTTAGAATGTCTACTGCTGCTGGTAGAAAAATTTTAAATAATCGTCGTAAAAAAGGCCGTGTTGAGCTTAGTGCTTAATTGGTGAACGATTTATTTATAACAAAAACTTCTGAATATAATTTTGTTTATAAAAATGCAAATACCTTATATTCAAAGTTTTTTGTTATAAAATATATTAATTCTGATCATTTTAGAGTAGGAATTATTGTTTCAAAAAAAGTTGGAAATTCTGTAGTTCGGCATTCAGTTAAAAGAAAGGTTAAAGAAGTGATAAGAAATAATTCTAAAATTATCTCTCAAAAATTTAATTTTGTGTTAATTTCTAAACCAAATTCTTCTTCTGCTTCTTTTTCTTCACTTAATAAAGATTTATATATAAATTTAGTTAAAAAAATTGGTGGTAAATAATGAAAACATTAATTTCTTTATATCAAAAGTTTTTATCTCCATTACATTTACCTTGTTGTAAATATTATCCAACTTGTTCAACTTATTTTTTAAATGCTGTAACCAAATATGGTTATATTAAAGGTTCATTAAAAGGACTTTGGCGTCTATTAAGATGTAATCCTTTTTCTAATGGAGGAATTGACGAGGTATAGACTTTATGAATTTTTGGAATATTCTTTATCCTATTGAATGGGTTGTTTCGTATGTTTTTTATTATGCACATGAATTTTTAACTTTTATTGGCTTTTCAAAAGGATCAGGACCTGCTTGGCCCCTTTCAGTTATTTTATTAGTTGTAATTATAAGATTAATTATTTTTCCTTTATTTTTACGCCAAATGCATTCAATGAAAAAAATGCAGGCTATCCAACCACAAATTCAAGCTATTCAAAAGAAATATAAAAATAAAAAAGATAATGAAAGTAAACAAGCTATGGGTAAAGAAACTATGGCTCTTTATCAAAAAGAAGGAGTTAATCCTGCTGGTTCATGTCTTCCTATGCTTCTTCAAATGCCTATATTTCTTTCTTTATATAGAACTTTTTCTTCAATCAAAGATATTGCTTCAGGAAATAGAGAGGCAGTTGGGCCTATAACAAATCAAGTAGCTCACGATATTGAAAATTCATTTTTATTTGGAACGCATCTTCATCTTTCAGATAATTGGGGGGCTGCACCAGATTTACCTAGTAAAATAGTTATTGGTGGTCTAATTGCTTTTATGTGCGTTGTAATGTTTATTAATATGAGATTAATTTCATCTAAAAACACACCTCAAGCAACTAAAGACAGTTCTCAATATAACATGACTCGTTCCATGATGTATATTCAACCTGTTATTTATATTTTTACTGGTATTGCATTTCCTGTAGTGATTTTAATTTATTGGTGTACTACTAATCTTTGGAATTTAGGACAAGGTTTATTCCAATTAAGGTTTCACCCTACTCCAGGATCAGATGCTTGGGATGAAAAAATTGCTCGAGAGAAGAAAAAAGATATTGAGAAGTTAAATGAAATAAAAGAAACTGATCCAGAAACTTACGCCGAAATTAACAAGCCTGATGAGCGTAAAAAACAAAGGCAACAACCAAAAAAGAATAAGAAAAAGAAAGGTTAATTATGACTACTGAAGAAAATACAGAATCTATTGATATGTTAAATACTGAAGCTGACTTAGCTGCTGATTTTATTGAGGAATTATTTAATATTGCTGATTTAGACGGTGATATTGAAATGGGCATTAAGAATAATCGTGCGTATATTCATATTGTATCTGAAGACAAAAAAGCTTTAACCAATTTTACAGATAATGATGGATCTGGATTGTTAGCTTTACAAGAAATTACACGACTAGCTGTTGGTGAACAAATTGGAGAAAAACCACATTTACTTGTTGATGTAAATAATTGGAGAGAAGAAAAAACTCAAAAACTAAACAAAGAAGCTGAAGAAGCTTTTCAAAAGATTCAAGATGGTGAAGAGTCAGTTGAATTTGAATCTATGAATTCATTTGATCGTAAAATTATTCATGATAAAATTAATGAACTTGGTGGTTTTTCTATTTCAAAAGGAGTTGGAAAATCACGCCATGTTGTTGTTGTTGCTGAAAATCCTGAAGAAAAATCAGCAACAGAAAATAATGAATAAATTTGTTCCACGTGGAACACTTTATTTTAGAAACTCAAAGATTTTTATTAGATTCATTCATTGAATCAGATAAAGTTTATATAATTGAATATTGTAATAATTCTAATGTTAATAAATTTTTATATAAATTACCGTATCCTTATACCTTTGAGGATGCGGTTTTTTATTTAAATCAAGTTAGTCAAAATTGGAAAAAAGGAAATATTTTAACTTGGGCAATTCGTGACAAAAAAACAAACAAATTTATAGGAACAGCTGAAATTAGAAAAGATTTATTTCAAGATTCTTTAGGTCTTTGGATTTGTTCAGAATTTCAAAATAAAGGTGTTGGGTATGAAATTTTATCTGAAATAATTAAATGGTCAAAAAATAATCATTATACAAAAGATAATATTATTTATTATTCACATCCAGAAGGAAATATTAATTCAGGTAAACTTGCACTTAAGTTAGGTTTTAAATTTGACGCGATTTATAATTCAAGTAATTATATTAAATCAAATTTGTTTGATCGGCAAGGTGAATATTTTAATTATTATGTTTATATTTTGTAATTTTGTTCCACGTGGAACAGAATATTTTAACCAAGAACCTACTTATAAACCGGTATAATATATAGGTAATATGAATAAAATTACTAAGAATAATCAAAACCTTCGTTATTTAGCAAAACGACCACATGATGTTGATCGTAGAGCTTACCGTCGTGGATTGTCTGCTTCTTCAGATGATATGATTGTTGTTAGAAAATCTGTTAAAGAAATTGTTAATCATGCCTTAGAACCAATTACTGCTTCTGCTAGAATTGACTTTGAGGATATTTTAAAAAAAACAGTTAAACCACCAATTGTTTCTACTCCTGCTCCATCTATGGGGTCGGCACTTCGAGCTAAAATTATTGGTTCTGCTGTGTTTGCAAAAACTATGATTACCAGATCAAGTAAACTGATATCAAAAATGTCAGAAGAAGATAAAGAACAATTTACAATTAAACGGGTCAATCTTCAAGCTTTAAGAAAACAAAAAGAGGCTGAAGCTAAAATTATAAAAGAACAAGAGCAGTATAATTATAATGAATTATTACAAGAAGAAGAGCAAAGGCAAAAAGTTGCTCAAATTATTGAAAATTCTGAGCCCTGGTATAGTAAAGAGCATAGCAAAGAGCTTAATAAAGAGCAAAACAAAGACCTTGCTGAAAATAATAATAATGTTCCACGTGGAACAAATTTACAAGTTAAAAGTATAAACAATTCTGACGAAAAAAATAAACTTGATGAAATTATTGTAGAGACATTAAAACCGGGAATTGTTACTTCAAAAACGGAGAGAAAAGAATTTTCTAATTCAGATGATTTTGGTAAACCTTCTAAATTATTTGGTAATTATAAAAAAATTCCAGAAATTAATACAGAAATTCAAATACAGAAAAAATCAGAACCTTTACCTTCGATTGTAGATTATCATCCTCAAGAGGATAATACAATTGAAATAATGAAAAAATATTTACCTGTTGATTCAGATAATGATATTTCTAAAGAAGATACAGATCCGGAGATTCCATACTCTACTTTAGCAAGACAAGAAAGAGTTAAACAAATTCTTGATCAACCTGTTCAGGAAGAAATAAAACAAATTAAAGAAAATATTTTAAATCCTGAACAGAATCCGAAAACAAATATTGAAATAGAAGCTGTTAGCAAAAAACCAAACTTAAAAGATGTAATTGAACAAGAAATAATAAATTCTGAACCTACTCCGATTGTTGCAGAGCCAGATGTGGTTAGTTCAGGTATGATTAGCTCAGAAACATTAAAACCTGAGGTTACAGAAATAAAAGAAGCAGAAAATTCAAATCAAGAAAAACAAGAAAATCAAGTCCCAGCTTGGAAGAAATATATCCTTGAAAACAACGATAATTAAAATTTTTGTAGCACTAATTTTGATTTGCGGTCTATTAATAGGTGGACTTAAAATTTATCAGAAAAAAGTTTATGAATACAATAATTTACAAGCAGAAAATATTCAAAAAAATAAAGAGGATAAACTAGCTGAAGAAACCTTACAAAAAAAACAACCTGATTATGTTAAAAATGCTTTTATATCTGCAATTATGGAATATTACAACATTAAACAACCAAGTGATATTCTTTTTCAAGATAGCAAAAATCCTTTAGGTTATATTCAGTTTAGTCAAAATAATTGGGGAGTAGATGCGAATCTTGCACCAGATCCAAATCTAGGAACGGATATAACTTTGCATTTTATGAATATGTCAGACACGACAAACATTACTAAAGCGCATGATTTAGCAGTATTTTGTATGCAAAAATTTGGGAAAACAATTTCAGGATTAAATACTATTACTGTGACATACAGTTATGGTATTTCTGATAAAGAAAATAGTTACTACAAAGAAACATCTACTCGTGAGGATTTAAATAGTTCAGAAATTACAATAGATCAGATAAGGTTGAAATAATGGAAGAGATAAAAAAAATACAAAAAATACCAAGTCATGTTGCTGTTATTATGGATGGTAATGGAAGATGGGCCAAAGCTAGAGGTTTAGAGAGAACGGAAGGACACAAAGCTGGTGAAGAAGCTTTAATGCGTTGGGTCAGAGCTGGTAGAAAATTAGGAATTAAAGAAATGAGTTTTTATACTTTTTCAACTGAGAACTGGAACCGCTCTCCTGCTGAAGTTCGTTTTTTAATGAATCTTTCAAAAGAGATAATGAGAAAAAGAGCACCTGAATTTATTGAGTTAGGTTGTCAAGTAAAATGGATAGGAAGAAAAACAAGACTTTGGAAGTCTGTCTTAAAAGAACTTGATATTATTCAAACAAAAACAAAAAATTGTAAAAATATGAAGATTAATTTTTGCATTAATTATGGTGGTAGAGCAGAAATTGTTGATGCGGTTGAAAATATTATTGACCAAGTAAAAGCAGGAAAATTAAAGGGAAAAGTAACAGAAAAATCATTTAGCCATCATTTATATGATTCAAATATGAGAGATGTTGATTTAATGATTAGGACATCTGGCGAAATTAGATTAAGTAATTTTTTACTTTGGGAGTTGGCATATTCTGAAATGGTATTTATTGAAGATGCTTGGCCGGATGTTAATGAAGACACGTTAGTTAAATGTCTTTTAGAATATCAATCTCGAGATAGAAGATTTGGTAAAGCTTAAAATTACACAAAACTATTACAACAACTAGAACAGAGCTTATTATTTTTTCACGTATAATAGAAGAGTGAAAAAGCGTGAAAAACAACATAACCCTATAGTTCGTAATGAACTAACGTTTTCACATCGTGTTGCCTATTCCCTTTTTTGTGGGCGTTTAGCTGCAGAAAAAAGTAGATTAAAGGCGATTGTTAAAATTCAAAAAGAAAATAATGCATTAACTTATCGCCGCTTAAGGTGGCATATTAATCTTTTATATATAACTTTACTTTTAATGTTTATTGTGGCAGGCTTATTTATTGTGAAACCAGAAATACCAACAGTTATATTCAATAAAGGTGTAGGAATTTATAATAGCGTATTTAATCAATCAGTTAGTAATGTAGAAATTGGCGAATCAGGTGCTGCAACATCAACTTCAAGTAATCCAAATAATTCTGGACAATCAAATAGCACAGGACAAGCTGGAGCTTCTTCAGGTGCTGCAACAAATCAAAATCAAACTAATCAACCAACAGAAGAAGAAAAAGCTCAAGAGAAAAAACAACAATATATGGAAGATGTAATTTCTGTTTTAAAAGAAAGTTATGGAGTTACAAGCTGGACTGAAATTCCCGACGGACTACCTTCTTCACCTATGCAAAACTTAAGAACTATCACAGAAAATGGAAATGCTTCAAGAGCTGTTGTTATTGTTTTAAATTTAAGATATTTAAATACCACTCGTCAAAAAATAAAAAATACTGCAGAAGATGTTTTAGAAAGACTAAAAGACAAAACAACAACTAAACAAGTAACTGTTTCAACGGCAGATAACTATTACATTGAAAGAGCTGAAGAAAAATAAGAGGAATATAGGATGATAACAAAAGAAATTTCACATCAAGCAAATTTAAAAGGATATACTAAAGTAGGGAAATCAAAATTTGGAGTTGACCTCCCGGTTGAGTTTGTTCAAATTTTGACAAGTCTAGATGGGGCAGATAAAACAGTTCCATTAAAACTGGCTGAAGGAAAACCCTTAGTTAATCTATCAAAATATTCAATTGTGATTGAAATGGTTTTAGAACCAGATTTAGCCACAGGTAGATTTGTCGTGATGTATGATCCAAGCAAAGAAAAAAATTGGGGCTCGCCTGTTAGGGTAGCTGCTTTTTTCGAGGCAAATATTTCTGAAGATGAATTTTACGATAGAAATTATGCGGCGAGATTGTGGGGAGCTTTTGAATTAGAAATGTCTAAAATCCGAGCAAGAAATTTAGCCGGAACTGCTTCAAAAGCCTCAGATGAATATTTTGGTAGGTTTTCGCGCTCGAATTTAGAAACGGCTATGCCTGAAAGTTATGGAATTGAATTGAGAGCATCTTGGGGTGCGGATAATTTTAATTTACGTCAAGATTTACTACAATTTTCAAAAATAATGTATTATGCTTGCCACAAGGATTTTATAGTAAAGCCATCGCTAAAAATAGACTAAATATTTAATATATTATTTCATTTTGACCTAAAGTAAAAGTTTTTGTTATAATATTAATAAGAACGCAAGTTCGGGCGATTAGCTCAGTTGGCTAGAGCATCTCGTTTACACCGAGAGGGTCAGGGGTTCGAGTCCCTTATCGCCCACTTTTTATTTAATGACATAAAAACTTTCAATAGTGTAAAGAATATATAAAACTAATATAAAAATAAGCAAAAAATAAATATAAATTAAAAAAATGATTAATCAAAATAATAAAAAAGAAAAAACAGTATTACATTCTGGTGCAACACATTCTGATTTAAAAAATCGTGCTGGAGGATTAGCAAGAGGTCTTTCAAATAGACATATTCAATTAATTGCAATTGGTGGAACAATTGGCACTTCCCTATTTGTTGGTCTTTCACATGTTTTAGCAACAGCAGGACCTTCAGCTATGTTTATTTACATAATTGCTGGATTAACTTTTTTCTTTGCCATGCGTTTGCTTGGGGAAATTCTTTTATCAAACTCTCATTATAAAACATTTAGAGATGCGGCAGAAGATATTTTAGGTCCAAGATGGGGATTTACTTTAGGTTGGATGTATATGCTCTTTTGGATTTTTTCTTGTGCTCAAGACGCTTTAGGTGTCTCAACATATATTAATTTTTGGTTTCCAGATGTTCCTTATTGGCAAATTAGTGTTATCTTACTGCTAATTGTGCTTGTTATCAATCTTATTGCAGTTAAAGCTTTTGGTGAGTTAGAATTTTGGTTCGCTATTATTAAAGTTGTGGCTATTGTTGTAATAGCTGTTGTTTGTTTGGCTTTTGTTGTGATTGGATTTAAATTTGCTGATGGATCAACACCAGATATTACAAACATCTGGAGTCATGGCGGGCTATTTCCTAATGGGTTTAGTGGATTTATTAATGCTATTCAGATTGCATTTTTAGCTTATGCAGGAATCGAATTAGTTGGTTCTGCTGCAGCGGAAACAAAAGACCCAGGAAAAACTTTGCCTAAGGCTATTAATTCACTTCCTATTCGTATTTCGTTTTTTTATGTTGTTCCAGTTATTTTGCTGGTGATAATTTCACCTTGGGATTCTTATCAACAGAATTTTTCGCCTTTTGTTCAGATATTTACTTTAGCAGGAATTGGGATAGCTGCAGGTATAATGAATTTTGTTCTTTTAACAGCGGCAGCTTCTGGAGCTAATTCTGGAATATATGCATCTTCTAGAATGCTTTTTGGAATGTCTGTTTCAGAAGAAATGCCTGAAAAATTTTCTTGGACATCAAAACATTCAGTTCCTGCTTTCGCTGTGGCGTTTTGTGGGGTTTCCTCGGCGGTTTTAATCTTTATCCTAATGTTGATTGCCCCAACGGCTCACGAAGGCTATTTGATAGCTTCTGGGATAGCTTCTCCGTGCTTTTTAGTGTCTTGGTTGATTATAATTGCAAGTTATTTAAAATTTAGAAAAAAATTTCCAGAAAAACACGAAAATTCAAAGTTTAAAGCACCTGCAGGAATAATTATGTCTTTTGTTATCGCGGCTATTTTAATTTTCTGCTTTGTTGTGACATTTTTTGATAAAGATGCTAGAATCGGAGCTTGTCTAATTTTTGTTTGGTTTGCTTTAGTTCAAATTGGATTTACTTATTTAGAAAAGAAAAATCCAAAACTAGATGAAGATATTGAAGATTTATATTTATAAAATCTTTCTTGAATCTTTCCAGCCTTTAAAGACTTGTTTTGTTCCGGAGATTAATTGTTTTCCGATAAGGGCACGAACAGTTTCTTTGGCTATAGTGTAAAATGTTCCGACACCGTATAAAAAAGGATTATAATCATTATTTTTCTTTAAATATTGGCGATAATATCCCCTGTTTCGTAAATAATAATATCTTGTCATATTTGAAACAGTATTAAATTGTCTTCCTTTGCTTAATTTTATATTATCAACAGTTCTAGCTCGTTTAAATAAATAATTTGCAATATAGATTGATTGGGTTTTTTTAGAGGCTAAATATCCATAAGTTGTGTCATCCATAGCAATAAAAAACCTGGAATCTGGGAAACCTATTTCCTTAACTAGAGATTTAGAAAAAAAACCACCTTCAAAACAGGCTGCATTCATTAGTTTATATTTTTCATTTTCAGTAAATTTCATATTAGCAAAAGGGTCAGAAATACCTAATTTTGGGAATTGTTTATATTGCCAGTAAAAGTCATCACCATTTCCATTATGTCTTTTAGGTTGAATACACCTGTGATCATTTTTTTCTGCCCAGTTTAAAATTGGCTTAACTTCTTCAAGTGAGTTTTTATAAAGTTCTACATCATCATCCATTAACCAAAACCAATCTGAGTCGCTCTGAAAGGCTAATTCAACTCCTTTAGCAAACCCTCCTGCTCCACCAGTATTAGTTTGCATAGGAAAATAAGTTATGTTGATTTCAGATTTGCAGTTTTCAGTAATATTTTTATTCTCAGCTGAATTTTCGTTATCAATTACATAAACATTATCTGGCAAAACAGACAAATCACAAATTGATTTCAATAAATTCTGCAACATTTCTTGACGTTTATATGTTACTATCACAATCGCCACTTTCATTATAGACATTATATAATGTTTTTATGCTTAAAGAAATTTTTGTTTCATGCATTATGTGCACATATGATGAGGATGTTGATTTAGTAAAGCAAGCTATTACTTCAATTGTGAACCAAGTTCAAGAATTAATTATTGTTGCTGATGATCCAACAAATTTAAAACTATTAGATTTTTTGCTTTCAGAGCAACAAATTTATAAAAATATCAAGCTAATTCAAAACGAAACAAATCTTGGAGTTGTAAAATCAACAAATAGAGCTATAGATAATTTAAATTCTAGCGCAAAATATGTGGCTATTATGGATGCGGATGATGTAGCTAAACCTACACGAATTCAAGAAGAAGTGAGAATTATGGAAGAAAATCAAAATTTCGCTGCGCTAAGCTGTGTAGGAGATTTGATTATAGAATCAGAAAATAATAAACAAGAGATTAGACCGATGACTCTTCATATGCCTAAAGATCCTCAGGTTGTGAATCAACTTTTGCCAATTAGAAATATTGTATCTAACCCTGGAGCAATAATTAGAGCGAATATTATAAAAAAATATCGCTATCGTGAGCTTGATAAAGCGCAAGATTATGATTTTTGGATGAGGCTGATTAAAGATGGGCAAAAAATAGCTATCACAAACCAAAATCTTATTCAATATAGAATTCACCAAAATTCACATTCACATTCAAATTATTATAGAACGCAACTTTCCGATCAGTTTATTAAAGAACAATATAAAAAGTCTAAAGATTTTTTAACTGCTACAAGTGAAGAAATTGTTTCTCGTCAAACAAAATACAATTCTGAACATCGTTTGAATAATGTTAGTTTTGTCAAAAAAGTAAATAAAGCTTTTTCGGAATTTGAGGAATATAAAAACAAAAAAAATCTTTTCTTGATGGGATTAACCGCTCTTTCCTGGACGCCGGTGTTGAAATATCAATTAATGCTAATTAAATATTTTTTGAAACTTAAAAGATTAAAATAGTATTTTTAAAAGATTAGCCATATATAATATACATATGAAAGGTATTATTTTAGCAGGAGGAACTGGCTCAAGATTGCATCCAATTACTTATGGAGTTTCTAAGCAATTAGTTCCAGTTTATGATAAACCTATGATTTATTATCCTCTTTCAACGCTTATTTCCGCAGGGATTCAAGATATTTTAATTATTTCTACACCAATTGATCAACCGGCTTTTCAAAAATTACTTGGAGATGGATCTAGATTTGGAATAAACTTAACTTATAAAATTCAACCTTCACCAGACGGTTTAGCTCAGGCTTTTACAATCGGAGCGAATTTTATTGGTAGCGATTCTGTTGCGCTAGTTTTAGGTGATAATATTTTTTACGGCGAAGGAGTTGATCGTCAACTTGATAAAATAGGCGAAACTAAGCTCGATGGTGGATTAATCTTTGGTTACCATGTTGCAAATCCTGAGGCGTATGGGGTTGTTGAATTTGATGATAACAACAATGTGATTTCACTTGAAGAAAAACCAGAAAATCCAAAGAGTAATTATGTTGTTCCTGGTTTATATTTTTACGATAATAATGTTGTAGAAATTGCTAAAAATTTAAAACCTTCTCCTAGAGGAGAGTTAGAAATTACAGATGTAAATAAAACTTATTTAAAGCAAGGTAATCTACATGTTGAGCTTCTTCCAAAAGGGACAGCTTGGTTAGACACAGGAACTTTTGATTCTCTTAGTGATGCTGGTGATTTTGTTCGGGCAATTCAAAAACGTCAAGGTCTTTTAGTTGGCTCACCAGAAGCAAATGCTTTCCGTCAAGGGTTTTTGTCAACTGAAAAATTACGCGAGCTTGCTGAGCCTTTAATTAAAAGCGGTTACGGACTAAGCTTACTTAGTTTACTTTAAAATACATAAACACGTGAAACAAAAACATTATTTACTAATATTAACAAGTCATAATGACCCTTTTGCAGAGGTTTTTTACAATATTTTTGCTGAATTATATAATAAACCTAATGTAGATATTTTTGAAGGTGTTTATAAACCAATTCCCAAAATTTTAAAACCGCTTTGGACAATCCACACGGCTAAACATCTGAATCAAAAAATTAATTTACCTTTTAAGTCAATCTGGAATCACTGGATAACTTTTAATAATTACAAAATTGATCCTAATCAAGAATATTATATTATTATTCAAAATGTGGCGCTTATTAAACGTTTTAATATCAAAGCTTTAACCCGTTTAACTGATCAGCCTAATGTTCACTTAATTTATGATATTTTAGACCCGTTTGAAGATCCTGTTTCTAATTCAGAAATGTTAAAAGTTCTTCCTTTTGAGAGAGTAATTACCTACTCCAAAGAAGATGCTGAAAAATATCACTTTGAACATTTATTAACTCCGTATTCTGTTTTATTTCCAAAGCTTACGCAAAATATAAATCAAGAGCATAAATATAAAATGATTTTTGTTGGAGGAAATCCAAACATTAGAGGTGAAATTTTAAATCAAATATTTACTAAATTACACAATAAACTAAATTACACAAAAAAGAATCTCTTTTTTGATTTAGTTGATGTAAATAATGATTATTTAAAAATAATGAATTCAGAAAATACGAAACGGTGGAATATTAATAAATTTTTACCTTATAAACAAATGCTTCAAGAAACGATAAAATCTAATGTGATATTAGAAATTTCTTCTACACAAAACCATCAATCACCTTCTTTGCGCTATTACGAAGCAGTTGTTTATAATAAAAAATTACTCACAAATATACAAGCAATTAAAAATTACCCATTTTATAATCCAAAATATATGAAAATTTTTAATTCAATAGATGATATTGATGAAGAGCTTCTAAAATGGATAGACAGCGAGGAAATTATTGATTATAAATATGATGGGCAATTTTCACCGGAAAAACTTCTTGATTTAGCGAGTTGATTTAATTGGCGATGATTTAACAGGTGAAGTATCTTGAATGTGAGATAATATATTTAAATGATGAGCGATAATTTAAAAATTCAAATATTAATGCCTATGGGTGGGCTTGGGCAAAGGTTTGTCGAGGCTGGGTATGACACTCCTAAACCAATGATTGAAATTGAAGGTAAACCGATGTTTATGAAAGCTTTGGAAAGTTTTCCTCAAAATTGGGAGATGCAAAATATTTTTGTTATTCGGCAAGATCAAGATCAAAAATATAATCTAAAACAACAAATTGAAAGCACTTTGCCGACCGCTCAGGTTGAAATTTTGGATCACAACACTGGTGGGGCTGTTGAAACATGTTTAATTGCTGAGCAAGATATTGATGATGATTTACCGATTATTATTGCAGATTGTGATACAAGATTTAAATCATTAGAATATAATAAAAAAGTTGAGAAAAATCAAGTTGATGGTTTATTGCTTTCATTTAATTCCGATGATCCTCGTTATTCTTATGCTAAATTAGATGATAATGGCAAAGTTATAGAAACCGCAGAAAAAGTTGTAATTTCAAATCATGCTTTGCTCGGAGGTTATTATATTAAATCAGGGAAATTATTTAAAGAAATTGCTCATCAATTTGTGGACAATCCTCTTCCCCAAAATTTGAAAGAATACTTTATGTCACATTTATATAATATTTTACTTGAGAAAGGTAAAAGAGTAGAAATAGCTGATGCAGATGGTTTCGACATTTGGGGAACTCCAGAAGAGTTAAAGGCTTATTTTGACAAAAATTAAAGCCCTATTTTTTGATATGGATGGGACTTTAGTTAATACCCACCAAGCAAATTATAAAGCATATCAAAAAGCGATTCAAGAAATTACAAAATCATTTGAATATGATTGGGGCGTTTTACAACAAAGAATTCAAGAAGGGGTTCATGTTGTTCCTTTTTTAAATGAATTAGGAATTGATGATACAAGTATTATTTCTCAAATTCGGAAAAGAAAGTCAGAAATATATCCAAATTTTATAAATGAAACAATAATTAATCAAAATTTGATTAATTTTGTAAAAATGATGAAGCAAACCGGGAATTTACAAATATTTCTTGTGACAACGGCCCAAGAAGTAAATGCAAAAAATGTATTAAATTATCATCACATAATAGATTTGTTTGATATCACAATATTTGGAGATGGGATAAAAAATTTAAAACCAGCTCCTGATATATATTTAAAAGCACTTAAAATTGGGAATTATCAACCTGAAGAAGTTTTAATTTTTGAAGATTCAATTTCTGGCTTTAAATCAGCTAAAGCTGCGAATATTAGCTATATAAACGTTCAAGGATGGGGGCAATAAATGCGAAAAGTCTTACTTATACTATTATTATTTACTGTTATTTATACAATAACTTTCTCCGGAGGAATTAGTTCGGGTTGGAGTGATGTTGTAAGTTTTGTAAATAATAACACATCAGTTATTTTGTGGTGCTGCTTAGGAGCAATTGTTATATTAGCAGGGCATGTTGTTAGAGCTTGGAAAATGTCCAATGTTTTTGATGTGTCTGGTGCTAAAGATACGAAATTACAGTTTAAAGGTTTTGCTATAGGTTCTTTGTTTAATTTACTCTTACCTTTTAAATTTGGCGAAGTTATTAGAGCTGATTTTGTAGCACAAAAACGCAAAATTTCTTTTACATTTTCTTTCTTAGTATACTTATTAGAAAGAGCTTGTGATGCTATTTTGCTTTGTTTGCTTGCACTTTGCTTTGGTATATTTAATCATCCATCTTTTTTTGCTTTATTAATATTTTCGATTGTAATATTCGTTATTATATATTTACTTGTTTCTGAGCCAAAATATTTTACAAAATTAATTTATAAATCTGCTAACGTATTTAGTGAGCCTTTACGGGCAAAAATTTTATTTACAATTTGGTCAGCGGGGTATGGACTTAAAAAAATAATGAATCCTAAAAAAATATTACTGTTTATTGGTCAATTACTTTTACATTGGGCTTTGTATATTTCAGGATTAGTAATTATTCTATCCAATGTTTATAAGTTAAATGTTTTTCAATATTCAAAATTAAGTATTTCTAACTTTGTAGCTTCTGGATCTTCTTTTACGGCTGGCGGGTTAGGTAATTTTTCAACTACAATTTTGAATTTAAATACAGAAATAACAGTAGATTCTAAGTTTTTTGCAATAGTGCTGATTTGTTGGATTAGTATGAATGTTCCTTTGGCGGTAATTGGACTATTCTGTGCAATTTTTAAAGTTAAAGATGTGCCTTTCTTGCAAAAGAGAACGATTGCTAAAAACGCAGAGCAATCTGATACTTTCCTAGCGGCAGATAATAAAATTCTAAGAAATGTTAATATTGCTGACAATATGCTACCTTTTATGGAAGGGGTTTTCCAAAATAATAAATTAGCCAAAGCTCTTGATAGTTCTGAAGAAGGAGAATTTTCTCTCCTTAGATATTTTAATGGTGGATCTAACGCTATTACGCTCTTAGGAAGAGAAAATATTGATGGTGAAATGAAGACTGTTGTTAAGAAATTATCAGAAGACACTCCGAATAATTCTTTGCATGATCAATATTTGTGGTTAGCGCGCTATAGTGATCAAAGAATTGTAAAAACTTATGGAGAAAGAAAAGAAAACGGAATTTATGAATTAGATATTGCCTTTGAAGAAGGATCTATTGACGGCTTTGATTATGTTCATTCTCATTCTGATCAGGAAAATCAAAAACTTTACGAAGAGGTAGTTGACACTTTGTTTAAAAATGTTTATGTAGATTTGCACGAACAAAAGGCTGATGTAGATTTATATAATCAATATATTCAAAGACATATTTTTACTTGCTTAGAAAAAGCGGCGGAAGTTTGTCCAATTTTTAATGAAGTTCAAAAACCAGAAAATATTATAATTAATGGTAAAGAATATTTGAATTTAAAAGGTTGTTTAGATAAGATAAATAATAATAAGAAAATTCTTGATACTGTTCTTGATTTTAGAACTTGTGAATATGTCCACGGTGATGTAATTGTGGATAATATTATTTATTCTTCTAAGAATAATTTACCAATTATTCTTGATCCTGTTCCAAAAAATAATTTCTTTATTGGTCCTGTTTTTGATTTCGGAAAAATTCACCAAAGTATTGATTTGGGTTATGAGTGGTTGCTCAGAAATAATGATGAAGTTAAATTAATAGATGGGAATAAAATTAATTATTTTGATGATCGTAGTCAAAAGTATAAAAATTTAATTACTTATATTAAGAAAGAGATTGAACCAAAATATTTAACTGAGAATGAAAGAAAATCTTTAGGATTGCACGCAGCTGTGAATTACTTTAGAAGGTTAAAATATCAGGTTAAATATCGTCCAGAAAATGCATTGAAGTTTTACGCTGTTGGTGTTAAGGCGTTAAATGAATGGATTCAAACTTTTGAATAAATAACAGAAAGGTCAAATTATGAATAAATATCTACTAGCAATTACCTGCTATAATTGCGAAAACCAGGTTTCTAGAGTTTTAGATGCAATTGATAGCGATTTAGAGAATAAAGTTGAAGAAATTATGGTGATTGATAATATTTCTACTGATAATACAGAGCAAGTTGTTTTAGATTGTATTGCTAAAAAAAGATTGTCTAAATTGCATTTATATCAAAATGTTAATAATTATTCACTTGGCGGATCCCATAAAGTTGCTTTTCTTCATGCTATTGAAAAGGGTTACACTCATGTAATTATTCTTCATGGAGATGACCAAGCAAAAGCTGAGGAAGTTGTAAAGCTAATTGATATTGTTGAAAACACTGATCACAATACTGTTTTAGGCTCAAGATTTAATAAAAATTCTATATTGCAAGGATATGATTGGAAGAGAATAGCCGGAAATCGTGTCTTAAACATTGTTTTCTCGGTAGTTTCTGGAAAACATGTAGAAGACCTTGGGTCAGGATTAAATATCTTTGCTATCGGCGATTTAAAAGAAGAAAGATTTTTAAATTTCGCTGATAAATTAACTTTCAATTTTGAAATTTTATTAGATTTATTAGATAGAAAAGTTAATTTTACCTTCTGCCCTATCACTTGGAGAGAAGAGGATCAAGTTTCTAACGCCAAAAATTTCAATATCGCATGGACTGGCTTTAGTAATTTAATGAAGTGGCGTTTTACTCGTAGTAAATTTTTTACAGGAAACAAAAAAGCTAGTGACTATCAGACAAAGTTGATCGGGTAAGGTTGACTGGATAGGAAATTGAAGTGAAATTTATTAGTAAATATAATTGGTTGAGAAATAAATTTGAAAAAATATCAAACAGAAAATTTTTTGCTATTTCTTTTGCTGTCCCTTTTTTGTATTGGAGTTTGAGAATATTAATAAAATCGCAAAATACTTTTAATCTTGATACATATTGGGCATTAAACGAAATTGACAAAGTAGGCTTATTTGCTGGGAAATTTGATGTTCTTTACCCTTGGCTTTCAACATTAATTACTTATTTAACAACATTTGGGGCTAAAGGGATGAGATTATACGGAGAAGGAGTTACTTTTGATTATGTTAATTTCGCAATTTTATTTATGATAATTACAATGTCCTTTGCTTTAGCCTATTTAGCATTGCAGATTAATAGACAAAAATATGGTAGTAAATTGTTTAGTTTATTTATTGTAATAATTTTTTCTTTTTTTCCTCTGATAAGCGAATATGTTGTATCTAAGGGGGGAAAAGATACTTATTTTTTAGTAAGTTTAATTTTGTTTTTAGCACTATTTTTAGAAATTTTAGAAACTAAATGCAAATGTCTAAAAGATAAAAAGTTTATTAGTAAATTTATTATAGCAGCAACTTTAGTGTCTTTGTTAAGACCAAACGCTATATTTGCTCTAATTTTATTTTTATTAATTTTATTAATTGTTTATAAAAAATATTGGAAATGTATTGGTTTAGCGTGTGTTTTGTTATTGATTACCATATTTGTAGTAAATCTTGGAGCAACTAAAATTTTTAATTTAAATAATTCGGATGCTCCAAATTATGAAATACAGTATTATAATCCAATAGGAACGCAACGGTTAATGGTAGAATATGTTTATTATAATAAATTAACGGTTAAAGAAGAGCAAAAATCGTTTTTTACCTCATTACAGTCAGCTGATAAATGGGCAGAGGATTATTATCCTTGGGATATGCCTCATCAAGATGGAGTTCCTAGATTTACTAAATATAGTTCTGGAGCTTTTTATAAAGAAGATTTTATAAATTTCGAAAAAAATTGGTTTCTTTTAGGTTTACAACACCCATTAGCTTATTTTACTGCTTTCTTTGATGGGACAAGAGCTACTTGGGATCCAATTTTTTCTTATTGTTCTCAACCAATGGTCTCAGAAATGGAGACTTATTCAATCGAAAAATGTCAGTATATTTCATTATCTGGATCGTTAAGCTCCAATATTTTGCATTCCTTTGTAAATATTGTAAAATCAATTATAACGAATTTTTCATTAGTTTTTTGGATATTTATAATATTTTTAGTTATATCTATAGTAAAAAAGAAAAAGGATTTTGTTGTCTTAATTTCTTTACCTTTATGTTATTTATTTTCTATATTAATTTCATTCGGGTCTACATGGATGTTTAGGTACATTTATCCAATTATATCTTGTTTTATAATTATCATTCCTTTGATGATTCATGAATTATGGATTTTTAGAAAAATTAATAAATAATAAATTAACTTTATATTCTGTTTACAATTCAATTTCAATCAAAGTAGGTTTTGATGTCTGGGATTTGTCTTCATTAATAAAATCTCTTGAATTAGATAATTTATAATCTAGTCCATATGCTTTTGAAAGGGCTTCCCAGTTAGGAGAAGAGAATCCGGTTTGTTCAGTTGTCGAAAAGTATTGGCTAGCAAAATTGTTGTCTTGGAACTGGCGAATCAGACCTAAGGAGTTATTGTTGAGTAGGTAAATTTTGATTGGGAGATTGTGTTGAGCAATGTAATGTAATTCTTCTGAACACATTTGTAAACCACCATCGCCGGTTACTACACGGATATTGTTAAAACCGGCATAATATACTCCGATAGCTTTAGGAAGAGCAGAGCCCATAGTCCCGTGTCCTCCATCAAAAATTGTACGGTCACCAGGTTTTAGGTCGAGATTAGTAGTTGCCCACTGCATATTTTGCCCGACATCAATTGTTGTAATCTGGTTGACTTTGTTAAGGTCTTGAGAATCATGAGGAAAGATGTTTTTTAAATCAAGAATTAATTTTTTGGTATTTGTTATTTCAGGAGTGGCTACACGATTAATTTCGTTTTTGTCAATATCAATTCGTATTAGTTTTTGATTTTTATTAAATTTACCACCGTTTCTAGCTAAAATACGTTCTGCTATTCTAGAGCCAAAAGAAATTATCAAATCAGATTCTAGTAAGGTTTTGTTTACCTCAGGAGATCCCCAGGCACCAACAACTCCAACAGATTTTATTGGTAAGTCTTTACCAAGCATTGTGGTAACTATTTGAAGTTCTGTTTTTTGCTCTTGTTGTTTTGTTGCCCAATTAGTAAAACCAGAAATTACTCCTGCTTGTCTAATTCCAGCACCGGCGAGAATAACGGGATTATTGGCTGAAATAATTTGAGAATTGATATCTTTTAGAAGAGCAATTTTTTTGTCAGAATCTTCAGCTGTATTATTATTTGAATTTGATTGTTTTGACAAAAAAATTTTTGCATCTGAAATTTCTGTTCTGGAAATGTCAATTGGAAGATCAATTAAAACAGGACCTTTTCTACCTGTAGTTAACTCTTGCCAGGCTTTTTCAATAATTTCAGGAACTTCATTAGCCGTATTAATTCTGACTGACATTTTAGTAATTGAGGTTGTCATAGAAACAATATCTGTTTCTTGATTTCCTTTTTGACGTGGTTGTTGGCGGGGAGAATTAGAATTTTCGCCTAAATTTCTATCAGAAAGAGTTGAAGAAACATTGGCTGTTAGAAATAGAACAGGAACAGAATCATAATAAGCACTAGCAATAGCTGTTAAAACGTTAGTTGCTCCTGGTCCGGAAGTCGTCCAGCAAAAAGCTGGTGCAAAATTATTAGCTATTGATTCACCAATAGCTGCAAAGCCACAAGCTTCTTCGTGATAAAGTAAATGTTGTGAGATTTCATTTGATCGCTTTCGCATAGCCTCCATTGTAAATCCAGCTAGAGAGCCAGGGTAGCCATAGGCGTTTTTAATACCTTTTTTGATTAAAAAATTAATTATATAGTCTGCTGAAATCATATTATCTTATCCAGCGAAGATTTTGATCAATTCTGCCCTCTTTAATATGTCCTTTTAAGGTATTAATTCTCATATACTTTGAAGTGCGATAATTAGTATCTATTGTTGGAGTGTTTTGAATTCCATCACGAAGTTTTTCAACAGCGGTTTGCAGGGTTTCTTGTGGAAGATATTTTTTATCAGCTAAGCTAGTAAATTTATCAAAATTAACTCGATAGCTACGTTTGTCAGGTTCTGCAGCGGAATTAATAGAAACTTTTGTCCTGTCTACTGCTTCCCCACACATATTAGCAAAATCTTTAACCTGATAGTTCCAATCGTTTGAGCCTATATTGACAACTAAATAATCACCACCTTTTTCATCTAAATTTGAGCGTTGAATAGCATAAGCCACACCTCCTGCCATATCTTCTGTCGCGATAATCGGGCGCCAAGGAGATCCATCACTTAAAACTGTAATTTCTTTTTCTGTAACTGCTCCAGCAGCAAAATCGTTTAACATTAAGTCGAGACGCAAACGATCGGACATTCCGCAAGCTGTTGCAAAGCGAAGGCAAGTAACTTTTAAAGTGCTATCAGCTAAAGGTTCTAACGCAATTTCAGTCTCACGCTTTGATTTGGCGTAAGCAGTTAAAGGATTAACCTCAGAATTTTCATCAACAGGTAGTTTATTTCCGTCTTTGTCAAATCCAGAACCAGAACCATCTCCGTAGACTGAACAAGAACTTGCAAAAGTGAAACTAACTTGTTTATTTAATTTTTGAGCATTTTCTTTTAAAAGCTTCGCAAGATTTACGGCAGAAAGGTAATTGATTTGTTTAGTTAAATCAGGATTTAATTCACCCATAACATCATTTGAGATTGCAGCAAGCCAGACAACAGCATCTAAATCTGTTAAATCGTTATCTACGAGAAAGTCCTGATCAATATCACGAACATCAGCAAAAATTTGTTGATTTAGTAAGGTTTCTGGCAAGACAAGAGAATCAGTAAGAGAATGTGCAAAATAGCCTGTGTCTAAACCGATTAATTCAGCTTTAGGGCTATATTCTTCTCGTAAGCGTTTAATAACAGCTGGACCAACATATCCCATATTACCAGTAATTAAAATTTTCATTTTTCTCCTTATCTATTTTTCAATTTATTTTTCATAGTCTACTATCATTTTTAAAGCTTGGTCAATGTTATATTGATTTTTCCATCCTAGCTCTTTCTCAATTTTTGAACTTGAAAGAGTTAAAAGTGATTCTTCTCTAAGACCGTCATTATCACCAGTAAATTTGTAGCT
>JAISHP010000107.1 GCA_031262545.1 Candidatus Ancillula hodotermitis
TGCCAAAGAGAAATTATAGACCTCCTATTCCAAGGATTACTCTCAAGTTGTTTTAAAACTCTATTTACAATATCATAATTCTTAACTGTCTGACCATATCTTTGTCCTATAGTTCCATCTTCCAAAGCCCATGGAGACCACCAAGTGACACCTCTTTTTTCCAAATCTGCAAGATTGGAGGTTTGATCTTGATAGATCCAAAGTAATTCTTCAATAGCTTTTTTAATATAAGTTCTACGCAAAGAAGTAATTGGAATTTGACCTTTACTAATATCAAATTTCATTTTTACATCAGTAATATATTTACTCTTTGCTTCAGAGCCATCACTATAAACAGGACGAGAGTGCTCAGACCAAGCACCCTCGTTCAGTATTAATTTTATATTTTCTTTAAAAAGATTATCAGCAAAAGACATAAACTATATATATAATTTATTCAGAATCAGATTTTGATAAATCTTTAGCTTCAGTTGCTAAATTAGCTTTATGTCTGTTATAAATACCGATACCACCAAAAGTAACTCCAGCTCCTAACAGTAAAACTAAAAGTATAATCATAGGAAGACTATCAACACCAGTTTTTGTTAAACCAGATTTATCAGGAATTGGTTTAGCGACTGGAATTTTAGAGTCAATTATAACAGCAGATTTTACACATTTAGGATCATTAGCTTTTAGAGCTTTGTTATACTTACAAACAGCTGGTTTAGGAGTACAAGTAGGGTAATCTGAAGCGCCATTAGCGCAAGTAGGTAAAACACCTTCTTTAACCTGAACTGAAACCGGATCACCTACATAATTATGGTTAGTTACAGCAACACGGAAATCATAATAACCGGCTGCTAAATCTTTTAACTCACCATTAGTCGTAACAGGTGTCCAAACCTCTGCTTGTTTTGGTGTTGAATCTTCAGAATTTGAATCAGACACAATTCCGTGAGCTGCACGAGCAAGTTCTTTTGTTGCTCCTAAATAACGATATTCCATAGTTGTCTGAACACCAGTTATATAACCATCATCAGCACCAGGCTCTGAAGTGTCGTGCGTCTTGATTGTAGGTAATTCTGGACGAGCTGGTGTTTGATAAAGAACACTATTTGAATCAATTTCAGCTTTAGTATCTTCAGAACAACGAATAAAAGTGTAGTTTGTAGAAGGAACAGCACCTAATGTTTCAGCCTCAGCATCGTAATCTGCTTCCGTATAATACTTGCAGTCACCGTTATTTACGCTATATTTAGCTTTAGCATCAAAACCGGCAAATTGCTCTGCGAAATAATTAATATTTAAATTATCAGGAGTTGGAAGAACTTCTTTATTTGTAACTGTCACTTTAATTGATGACCACTTATTGTAAGGAGTAGCGTAATTTGTGAAATTACCACCATTATCTTCCTCAGAAAAAATCTTCATAGTATAATCTGTGTCACCATTTACTCTTGAAAGTGTAGAAGTATCAACTGTAAAGCTCTGACTTGCAGAAATATTATGTTGAATTGAAACAACTTTATTACTACTATTAAATATAACAACTGAGTATTTAGCTTTCTTATCACCAGTTAAAGCAGGTGCAGTTTTAGACATCTTAACTGTCATTTTTTCTCCCTCTTTAACAACACCTTTTGATCCACCAGCAGGAGAAATTGCAGTTGGGGCTGTTAGTGAGCTATTTGCGAAAACAAATTTAAAGTTAGCATTATTCTCACCTCCAGTTTCATCACTACCTGCAGTTTCAGCAAATAGTGCACCACTTAAATTAGTTTTAATAATTGGACGAACACCCATATTATCATACTTACCATTATTATTACAAGTAAAACCGCAAAGGTCTACAACCTCTCCATATTGTGTTTGAACAGAGCCTCCTACAACATCTAAAGATTCAGTAGCATCAGATCCCGCCGATCTTAACCAATAACTCACAGACTGTCCATTAATTTCAACATCACGTTGTCCATCCGCACTCAAATTAAACACACCAGAATTTTCCATTTCATTAACACTTGGAATTTGAACGCGCTTATCAAGAGAAATAAGATCATTGGCATCTGATGATGTTGTATTCACTTGTTCCCTATCTGTACTATAGACAGGAATAGTTGCGAGCTCAGAAGAACTAAATCCTTTCAAAAAACCTGATGTGCTATTCAACTTTACAGACAAGTCTGAGGATGACCAGCAACTCTTAAATGAAGCTGTATTCCATTGATATTTTGCTCCTACGAAACAATAACCTTTATCAGAAGAAACTTGATGAGAAGCTCCATTACCCCAAAGACCTTCAGACATCAAAGTCAATGTGTATTGTCCAGACTTACATGTTGGATCAGCCTTTACTCCAGAAGAAACAGCATCCGAGCATGTTTGAACAATTCTCCACTTGATTGGTTTGTTTCCATTTGTTGCATCTTTCCCAAAATAAATATTCCCACCACTTAAATGAGAAGTAGAATTTTGTTGGAACTGCTCAACTTTTTGTTGGTTTGATAAAGTTGCTAAAAAGACATCAGAACCATTAGTTGCGTATTGTTTATGTGATTTTCCTGAATCACTACTTGAATGTGAGCCTTTAGCATTAGCAGAATTCAAATAATTAAAACCAGTTGTCCCACAACAGACAATTGCCATTGCTAAAATAGCAAGCAAACTAAATGACTTTCTTAATACTGTCTTCATTTTTCCTCTACTTTCTGATAAACATATCCTGATAAACATGTCTTAACTTATCATAATGTTATTATATTATATAACTACAAATTCAATTTTGTCAAGAAAATTAGTTTATTTACAACGTTTTTTACAAAAATTAAATCCGAACAATCCCGCTTGGTGATATAAATCCATCAATTTTAACATCATGCTCTTCTGTCGGTAAAGGATGATCAAGATCATAAACTTCTTCATCAAAAACTAAGGCAAAAACTTTTGTGTCAGGACGCTTAATTTTCAAAACCCGATCATACCAACCACCGCCATGACCTAATCTTGTCCCATTCATATCAACAGCTAAAGCTGGACATAGAATAACCTCACATTCCTTAACAATCTCTTCACCCAAATCTGGAGAAGTTGGCTCAGGAGGACGTCCTGGTAATCTAACTTGCAAATCCTGAAGAGAAAGAAAAGCTGCCCAACCGCGATCTAGCCCCTCTCCCAGAACAGGTAAAAGAACCTGGATTGACCGCATATCTAAAACTCTCATCAACATACTAGTTTGAGGCTCATTTGCTCTTGCTGCATAAAGCGCAATCTTTTTTGCACCCCTTAGCTCATCAAGCATTAAAGCAAATTCTTGAATATTAGAAGAATCTAATGCAACTTTTCTTTTATCTCTGGAATTTCTCTGAGCTACAATACTTCTACGAAATTCCGCTTTAGCATCAGTCAAAGACATCGCTTTTCCTGGTCCACATTCAAAATAGGGTTGGTCAATAGGATTATTATTCTTCAACTTTCACCTCAGTCCTTGCCTCAAAAGCCTTACCTAAAGTCATCTGATCGGCAAATTCTAGATCAGACCCCATAGGAAGACCAGTCGCTATTCTTGAAACTTTTACACCTAGAGGTGCAATCAAACGAGCTAAATAACTAGCAGTAGCTTCACCTTCTATATTTGGGTTAGTAGCAATTATAACCTCTTTGACTTTACCATCCCCCAAACGCATTACCAAATCTCTTATTCTTAAATCTTCAGGATAAATACCTTCAATCGGATTTAAAGATCCACCTAAGACTTGATAAAGTCCTCTAAATTCACGAGTTTTTTCAATAGCAACTAAATCTTTAGAATCCTCAACAACAGCAATCAATGTCCTATCACGATTAGGGTTGGAACAAATTGAACAAATTTCCTCTTCTGAAATGTTTCCACAAATCTTACAAAATTTTGCTTTTCTTTTTGAATCAATTATAGTTCGTGAAATTTCAGTAGCTGTTGTATCTGGTTGATTGATCAGCCAAAGTGCCATTCTCTGAGCAGATTTTGGTCCTACTCCAGGGAAACGCCCTAATTGATCAATTAGATCTTGAACAACCTCTTCAAACATGAATTATTTTGTAGGCTTAACTAACGGAAAAGTAATTGTGTCACGAATCGTTCCACCTGTAAGGGCAATTAAAAGACGATCAATCCCCATTCCCATTCCACCTGTAGGCGGCATACCATATTCCAAGGCTTCTAGAAAATCTTCATCTAGTTGCATAGCCTCAGGATCACCATTAGCCGCTAAAAGACTTTGAGCCTCTAAACGCTCACGCTGGATAACAGGATCAACTAGCTCAGAATAAGCAGTAGCTAATTCAAAACCACGAACATATAAATCCCATTTCTCAA
>JAISHP010000063.1 GCA_031262545.1 Candidatus Ancillula hodotermitis
AGTTTTTACTGTAATAGTTGTTACTCCGGTTTTTTTAGCTGTAACTTTTCCTGAAGAATTAACCAAAGCAACTGATTTATCTGAGCTAGACCAAGCTACTTTTTGGTTTGCTAAAGAAATGTCTCCATATATAGATTTTACATTAATATGAAAAAATTGAGTTTCACGTTTTTGAGGTGATGTTGTTAAAGTTTTCATTTTATCTACAAACAAAATTGAAGTTGGAAGGTTATCAATACATTTTCCATTAAGATTATGCTGAGTTGATAAACAAGTCAGAACTGGCGGAGCAGGTGGTTTAGGATTATTATCATCACAATCCGGATAATTAGTTGCGTTATTCGGACAAACATTAATTGGCGGATTTGGTTCAGGCTCCGGCTCTGGTTCAGGCTCGGGGGGAACATAACTTGTATCCACTCCAATTCCTAGAGATTTGAAACTTGAATTTGTAGCAAAATAACGAACCTGATATATTGAATTTTTCTCAAAACTCATATTGCTATTTGTAATTTTTACCCAATTACCTGTTGTCAAAGAACAAGTTTGTGTGTCACCTTGACAATACTCCATACCTGTTGTCACTCCTAGAATTTCGCTTTCACTATCATAATCAAAAACCAGTCCTTTGGGTGAACTTGGACGAGCAGGTATCTTAACATTATCAATCCCAGATTGACGAATATAATCAACGCTATTTTGCGAAACTGTTACTTTTACACCACTTTCTGGTCTATAAATTCCAATATTCCCAAAATTTGCCCCAGCTTCAGGAATGCAATTATTTGGTAAATCAGCATCTCCTCCAGTTACTGAATATATTGCATCCGTTTCGAAACACGAAGTAAAAGCATATTCTGTATTATTAAAACCAACCAAAGCCTCATTAATAAAATCAACTGAAATACTTGGAATTTGATATACCCACTGATCCATAAATGAAATAACTCCTTCAGCATTAATGTCTGAGAACTTTGGGGTGTCCCCTGAATAAAACGGCTCGCCATTATCAATTGCACAAGAATTCCCATCTATACACCATCCCATAAAATTCCGATTAGAACGAGTAGGGTTAGCAATTATCGGGAGCTCCGCATTGTCATCATCTTTAAAAAGATAATATAAATTTTCAGGTGGATATTCTTGGTAATCATGAGAGCTTTTTGAACAATCACCAGTCCCCGCACTATTCCAACACACATAATCATTAGTATACCAATTCACCTGATATTGCTCAATATCTAGCAAAGCTTTAGTAGCCCCGGCAGAATTAGACAAAGTCAAATATACTCTTGTTTTACCAAGAGGGAAATCGCCGACCACACATGAATTATACTTTAAAGACTGGGCCGTGCAGAGATCATCGTCCCCATCAGCCGTTCCTAACTTCCAACTAGCTCCCACATCAGAACTCGCATCAATCACAAACTCTGCCGAAGAATCGGATAGAACTGCTGATTTTAGAATAGGGGTTAAAGAATTTATTTTAGGCTGATTCGGATTTGTCACGAAAGTTATATTCTCGATTTCAGATTTTTCAGACTTAGAGAACTGCCCCTCCGAACTAATCTGAAATTTTGTTGCACCATTCATTTTTTCTTTATAAGGAAAACTCCAATCTCCCATATTGACAGAAATTGTAAATTCAGGAAAATTATCAGAGCCACTTGCCCCTTCAACAGGATAAATTGTCACACTTACTGAATCAGTTCCTGTCGTTCCTGAAATTTGTGCACTATTTACATCAACAACATTGCTATTCAGAACTTTAGGAGCAGAAACTTTAATGTTATATGTCCGATTTTGCCCATAAGAACTACTAGCCATTGAACTTAATTCTGTTTTTAAATTAGGAAAAATTGATAAACTACTATCAGTAGAAATTCCATCACAATTACTGGAAGAACCACCAGCAGTCAAAGTTCCAACTGCAGAATATGTCCCATCACTATTTTCCTGAACAAAAGAACCGCCAGAATCCCCCGCCCCACTCAAAACACATGCACTATACCCGTAAACCCACCTATAAGTATTAGTTTCGCTTAAGATTTTCCAAACCCCGCCAGAATCCATAACTGGACCAGACCAGAAGCCTGAAGACCTCCCAGAACGTGAAACATTTTTATTTGTATCAATATCCTTAACATCACTAATCTCTAGCGAGTCATCAACTAAATCGTCACTTGCAACACTTGTGCCGCCATTGTCAAACCATTTTGTAACACGAGGAAATGTTTTCCAATCTGAAGTATTGGCAGAATTCACGCTCCAAGCTGAAATATCTGTATAAAGTTTATCAATACTCTGCGGGCACATCATCGGTGAGTTTCCTGACAGAATTACACAACCATTATTCTGAGATCCACTTGTATATCCATCAGTAGATTGTCCATTCGCTCCATACCAATAAGCCTCACTTTGTCCAATATTTGAAACATTAATATCATCCCCGTAATCCCCACAACTATCCAGAGCATCACATCGTCCACTATTAACTTCGACAGCTGTTTGGTCGCTAGGATACATTCCTTGCATATAATAAGTATTATTATCACCAACACAGTGTCCTGCTGAGATAATTTTATGATCACCTTTTGAATCATATCCAGAAAATCCCATTGAGCACCAACCATCAACTACATATCTACCCAAAAGATTTGTTCCTGTTGGCGTTGAAGCAATTCCTAAAGGTGCTCCTCCAAGAAAATTTTTACCATTCGAATTACCAGAAAGTTGCTTGTTTAGTGTTTGACTATTATTAAATTTACTATTAGAAAATCCACTTGTATATTGACATTTAATTTCAAACGGACTACTAGAAATAAACTCTTTCGTCGATTTTGACAGACCTAAGCATCCATTGCTTTCTGTTGTATATAAGTTAATTGTTTTACCATCTTTATTGGCTGCAATCCCCTCAACCTTACTATCTTTAGACAGAACATCAAGAATAACTCCTGAATTTTTTATCCACTCTTGAGGTGTTAATGAACTTTTAACTTTGATTTGATCACGAACATTAACAGAATTAACCAAATATTGATTTAAACTCTCATTATGATTGAATTTATCGCCTGAAAATATAAGACTAATACACACAAAACTCACAAAAGAAAGCACAAAAAACATTACACAAATAAGCAATTTTTTATGTTTGGTATTTTTTGTGAAATTCACTTAAATAGTATACCTTCAAAATGTCTAATTTTCCAGACTTGACACAGACATCAAATAAATAGAAAATCTCTTTCAGAATTTTCCATTTTTACACTTTTTATTCAAGAAAATTTGCAATATCTGAAATTTCCTGTAGAGTTACTTCATGCACAGCACCTGTATAGGTTTTGACCGTTGGTTCTGGTAATATCTGTTCAATTTTTTTAAAAAGAGAATTATCAACGACGTCATCAGAAAGTCCATAGCCAAGAAAAACTTTAGTGTTTTTAGATTTTTCTTTGCTTAACTTACTGTTTGCCAAAACAGGGCTCAATAAGATGTAAGCCACATTACACAAATCATCCAAAAGTCCTGACCGAAGAATTTCAATTGACATCATTCCACCTTGTGAAAAGCCAATTAGTACCACTCTAGAATCAAAATCGATTTGTCCTGAAGCTATGGCCTCTTTACGAATTTCTCTAATTTGTGCATTAATATAATTAACAGCTTTATCAATCTCACTCGCAGACTGATCCGACAGATTATCAACTTCAGGAATCATTTCTGTTGTCCAAGAATACATAGATTGCATAAAAGGCAAAGTTTTTGAACCAAACGGTTCACCAAAATCGGCTGTTAGTGCAGGAACCAAATCAACTAATCCTTGAAGCGCCACAATTTTCCCAAATTTATTATTCGCACTTAGCTGGTTATTAATCATCACTCCTAATTGCTGCATATCATCAGCGTTTGAACCATAGCCGTGCAACAAAATTGCTAAATCTCTTGTCATTATCCCTCCAAAATTACGATTTCATTTTTTGTTTTATCTCGTCAATTGCTACATCAATATCACAATATGGCAATTTTATATCTCCAACTTTATTGAATGGATCAGCCCCTTTTCCTAAGATCATTACCAAATCACCAGAATTAGCCTCAGAAATCGCTTTTTTAATCGCTAATTTACGATTAGGGATTTCTAACCAATTATCTTTATTTTTATCTAAATCTTCAGTCATATTTTTAATTATCTGGTTAACATCTTCGTGTTTTTGGTCATCTTCTGTGAAGATCACTAAATCAGAATTAGAAGATGCGATTTTTCCCACAATATGGCGTTTACCGTGATCACGCTCACCTGCTTGACCAATTACCGTAATCCTCCGCCCTACACCTGATATTTGATTAGCAAATCTCAAAAGTCTCTCAACCCCATTTGGTGTATGTGCATAGTCTACCATCACAGCAAAATCTTGCCCAAGATTTAGCATATCCAAGCGACCCGCAACATTCAATTTTGGAAGAGCTTTTAAGAAATCTTTCATCGTCGCACCACCAGAAACTGCCAAAAGCAATGCGCACATTAAATTTTCAACGTTAAAATCACCCAAAAGAGGGGAAGTAAATTTTATAATTTCACTATCAGTTTGATTATCTGCAACTTTTGCCAAAACCTTAAATCGCTTAGACATTTTTAAAGTGATTGCTGTCCCTGTTCCAAATTGCGAATCATTCAAATATGTAGAAAAATCAAGAACCTGCAAATCAGCAGTTTGTTTTGTGCTGTATGTTAGAACATTTTGACCAGCCTTAGCCGCACCCGTTTTTTGCATAGCTTTGATAATTCCTTCAGAATGAATATCGTCTAAATTTAAAATTGCCCAACCATCTGATTTTAAATGATCAGAAAAAATAGCTGTTTTAGCAGCAACATAATTTTCTACAGTTCCGTGCGTATTCAAATGCTCGGAAGTAATATTAGTCAAAGCCAAAGAATTAAATTGCAAATTCTGAAAGCGATTATAATATTGTGCCTCTGAACTTGCTTCCATAGCACAAGTAGTAGCTCCTTTTTTTACAAATTCAGCTAAATATCGATATAATTCTTGTGGCCCAGGGGTCGTATTAAAGGATTCAAAATGAACTTTTGACCCCAAATCTATTCCATTAGTCCCTATATACCCACACTTTTCTTGTCCCAAAATTTCAGAAACCAAAGTTGCTGTTGTTGTTTTACCATCCGTCCCGGTCACAGCCAACATCTTCAATTTATTTTGAGGACTTGAGTACAATCTTTGAAAAACTTGAGCATAAATCGCACCCACATCAGGGACATAATAAAATTTTACTAGTTCATTTACTGGTTCAGAAGTTACATTATCAATATAATATTTTTCACTACATACAATCCCTACAGCCCCAGACTCAATTGCCTGTGAAATAAACTCGTGCCTATCAACAGTCGCACCTTTAATACAAAGAAATAAATCGCCAGCATAATCATCTGTTTTAGGCTTAATGTCTTTTGTTGAACAGACAACACCACCTATCTCGATATCATCAAACCTATCTTGCAAAAAGGAATTTAGCAAAACATCAGAAACTAACACAACTATATTATACCGACTATTTTTAAATATTTATCTTATGCGTTTTGTTTCTAGGCGAATAACAAAATATCCCAAAATTGCTGAAATAATTGAACCCAAAACAACCCCTAAACGAGCAATTGCTGTTATCGTTGCACCATCTTGAATCCCTTCAAAAGATAAACCGGCAATCAAGAAAGAAACAGTAAAACCAATTCCTCCTAACATACTTGTTCCAATCAAATTTCGCACTCTAAGACGGTGGAATAGTTGCAGAGGTGTTAAATGTTGACCAATCCAAGCGAATAACAAAATTCCTAAAGGTTTTCCAAAAACTAAGGCTAAAGTCACAGCCATAGGTATGATCCAAGCCACATCGCTAGAAAGAATTTCCGAACCACTCGAAAACCCGTAATAAAGTTCATAACCTGAAACAGCTAAAGAGATAACAGCAAAAATTGGAACAACTATTTTATTTGAAAATGGTGTTAATTTTCTAGCCCAAAATCTAGCTCTAGAAACAGGACGATTGACATCATCTTCTATAATATCTTGACGTTTAGCAGGAACTAAAATACCAAGCAACACGCCCGCTATAGTTGGGTGAATTCCTGCAAAATACACACAAAGCCATGCACAAACAGCAACTATACAAACCAGAGCCCAACTCCACCAGTTATGAAAATTCAAACTACGAACTAAGTAAACCCAAATCCCTAGAACAAAAACCAACATAAGTAAGAAAAATGCATTAATTCCAGAAGAAAAGGCTACAGCTATAATTACTATTCCTATAATATCGTCAGCTACGGCTAAAACCATTAAGAATAATTTAGTTCCCGCACGAACATTAAAACAACCTTTTTTTCTTGCTCTTGTGGCTACAATATCTATCACAGCAAGAGAAAACGCTACATCTGTCGCAGTAGGGATCGCCCATCCGTGTTCAAAAACAGGACTAACATCAGAAATAAAGATAATTCCAAAATAAATTAAAGCAGGAATTAATACTCCTCCCATAGCCGCCAAAGCGGGCAGAGAAGCATGTTTAATATCTCGGAGCTCCCCATTCCTAAATTCATCAACTAACTCTAAACCGATAACAAAGAAAAAGATAGAGAGCAGAACGTCAGCTGCGAAAAAATCAAGAATTTCTAACACTAACAGCCTCAGCTAATTCATCAAGTAAAGCTGCAGAAGTATCCCAATCAACACAAGGATCTGTAATAGATTTGCCATAAATCAAAGATGAAAGCGGTCCAGCAGACTGGTTCCCTCCTTCGATAAAGCTCTCTATCATTATTCCCGAAAGTCCTTTTTCACCACTCTTGATTCTCGCTGCTAACTCTCGAACAACTTCAACTTCCCTAATTTCATTCTTATTTGAATTTCCGTGTGCTGCATCAATAATTACACCATTTTGAGCAGTTTTTGGAGCATCATTCAAACGCGCTAGAGTCAAAGCTTCTTCTACAAATTGTGGAGCATAATTTGGACCATTTTTCCCGCCTCTAAGAATAATATGAACCTCATTATTCCCATCGGTCTCAGCTGAAATTAAACGCCCATCGTGATTAACTGATAAAAAAGTATGGGTAATTTTAGCAGCCTGACAAGCATCAACAGCAGCCTGAATTGATCCGTTTACTGTATTTTTGAACCCAATTGGCATCGACATTCCTGAAGCTAATTGACGATGAACCGGGCTTTCAGTTGTTCTAGCGCCAATTGCTCCCCAAGAAACTGTATCTGCTGTATATTGTGGAGAAATAGGGTCTAAAAATTCTGTTGCTATCCCTAATTTTCTATCTAAAACGCCGAGCAAAATTCTTCGAGCCTCACGAACACCTTTTTCAAGATCGTAAGTCCCATTAACATCAGGATCATTCATTAATCCTTTCCAACCAATAGTTGTTCTTGGCTTTTCAAAATAAGTCCTCATAATTACTAAAAGTTGATCGCTAAGCTCAGCTGCTTTTTTTGAAAGACGATCAGCATAGTCAAAAGCAGCTACAGGATCGTGAATAGAACATGGACCGATAATACAAAGCAAGCGATTATCTCGCCCAGCTAAAATATCACCAACTTCTTTCCGATTTTGAATTACAAATTCTTCCCTCTCTTTTCCAAGTGGAAATTCATCCATCAATAAACTTGGAGTTATAATCGGATCTAAATGCCTAATTCTAACATCAGAAGTTCTAAACTTATTCTGCTCTTGCACCATACCTACATTATACATATTACTCTCGTTTGAAAATTATTTCCCTTCTGCATGACCACCCCGCCCTTCGGGCACCCCTCCAGGGGAGGGGAACAAGGTAAATCTTAGGACATCCCTCCAAGGGAGGGAAGCATTTTTACCTATAACAAGATAGCGTTCCCCTCCCTTGGAGGGGTGGCAGCGTAGCTGACGGGGTGGTTAGTTACAACTTTGAAAGGAAGAAGAGGGCTGTGCTTATTACTCTCGTTTGTATTCCTAAATTTCTTTATTAGCGATTTTTTCAGCTTCAACTCCACGAGCTTCACTAATATTTAAATACCCATCTTGCTTTAGTAATTTTACAAGTCCGCGTTTGATTGAAGGAACTGCAGCTGGACCTTCAAACATTAAAGCTGTCACAACAGAAACCAAATCAGCCCCTGCCTTGATTTTCTGATAAGCATCTTCAGCCGTAAAAACTCCACCTAACCCCATTATAGTTAATTTGTCACCATATTCAAGGTAAGTTTTAGCAACCAAATAATTTGATCTATCCCAAGTCGGTTTTCCTGATAAATTACCTTTCCAATCATCTGGAATTTCCATTCCAACTCTATCTTTTCGCAAATTAGCTATAGTAACACCTTGAACATTATGCCTTATAGCAACCTCAAGCAAGCTCTTGAAATCTTCCCATGATTTATCACTAGGCATTTTTAAAGTAATCGGCTGACTTGGATTTACTTTATCCAATTCTGTCAACAGTTGATCTAAACGTTTTTCATCCGTAAAAGGTTCTCCTTTAAATGTATTTGGGCAAGAAATATTTACTTCAATAAACGCTGTTTTACCATTTAGTTTCTGCAAAGAATAAACATAATCTTGAATCCCCTCTTTATCATCAGCCGCAATTTTATCATTAGTTCTCGCAATAGATTGACCAACATTTAAAGTTTTTGATACACTATTTGCTGAAGATACAGTTTTAGCAACAACATCAACTCCTTCGTTCGCTAAACCGACGTTTATCATTAACGATTTATATTCAGGCAATCTATGGAACCAAGGGCGGGGATTACCAGGACACATTCTACCTGTTGTTGACCCAAAAGCTGCGTAACTAAATCCAATTCTTTCTATCGGCGAAGCTGTTACAGCATTTTTGTCAAAACCTGCACCCAAACCGATTGGATTTCTAAAATACAAACCACCAAAATTATCTAATTTTTGTCCAAGCATTTCTTCATTTTCAAAAGTCATACTATACTTGATAAACCAGCTAAATAAACGATTACGTCCAGCCCAAGAAGCAAATTTAATCATCAAATCGTGCATTTTATCAGGCTTAATTTTAAATAAAATAGGCTTCACAAGATGCTTATAAAAAAACAAGGCACAGCCTTGTAAAAAATATCTCATACTACTATTATACATAAACAGGACTCAAAATTCAAGCAGATCCTGAATCAAGTTCAGAATGACTATGTGTGGATTCAGGATGACTATAACTACCTCACCACTGCGCGGTCCCCTCCTCCACAAGAGGAGAATTGTTCCCCTCCTGCGGAGGGGTGCCCGTAGGGTGGGGTGGTTTACAAAAACAGTCTACTTAATCAACTCATTATTATACAATCTATTCATAAAAGCTGCTTGTTACTCTCTCGCAAAATCTTAATCCCTTCTGCAAAG
>JAISHP010000119.1 GCA_031262545.1 Candidatus Ancillula hodotermitis
AACTCAAGAAACTTTGATCTTCAGAATTCACATCCAAATTGGCTAAAATATTATTATATAAATCTTCTGTCATCAAGTTGGTAAATTTACCAGTTCCGACATCTATGTATTCTGCCAAAGAGTCACCATCCCTCAGCCAACCTACTCCATCTGAGCCAGTTGTTTTACTCAATTTAGACAAATCCATATCTGGCAAAAATGTTTTGTCGAGAGTGGAGGTTTTAAATTTTCCTAAAAACTTTTCACACTGATCAGAAGAAAAATCAGCAATAATTGGATTTCCTTCAAATTTAAATGTTCCATGGGTTCCAGTTAAATTCTCACATTTATCTTTATATTCTTCAATTTTCCAATCTTTAGATTTAGTTTCATCACTTTCAGTAATGTCAAAAATATCAATTGAATCCTTCTGGAACTGAGCAATTGGCTGAGGAACAAAACGCCCATTAACTTCTCGTGTCAACATCCAAATAGTATTAGGAGCAACTGAATGATCTCTAAATATATTAAAACTCCTATTCTCTACACTATCATTTGGATCTGATGTTACACCTATATCAAATATAGCTTCACCAATATTCCTTTTGGGCATTTTCCCTGTATACGTCCAATTATAAAAAGGTTTTTCAATATTAGCAACAGGGAAATTGAAATTTATTTTAAATATAACGACATCTATAACAAAATGTAAAGAGCATTTAAAATAAAAACCGGTTTCTTGAGTTCCTTTTAATTTGAAATTTCGTGACCCAACAGGGATGAATGAATCAACTCCCCCCTTCAAATATATACCTATTTCAATAGTAACTCCAAATTTAATTATGCCCAAAACCGCAATATCCGCCGTGACCTCAAAGCCAATTTTTATATTTACTGTAAATTTTAAAAATTGTGAAGTATCTTTTAACGTTTCGCTATGTTCATTATCTATTTTTTCCTTACTAAAATTATGAGTTTTTTCGCCTTTTTCTTTAACTTTTCTGGTAATTTTTTCAGTATAAAATTCAGCTTCTATTTCAATTTTTAACACAAATTTAATACTTATTTCAACAGTTATTGGTGTTCCTGTGATTTGAATAATAATCTTATCATTTCCAGTTATCATCTGAACAATATTCCATTTTAGCGTTAAAGTCAAAGTCCCGCTAAAATCCATAATATCATCAGTTGTTGTAATATTAGTTTGCTTATGCTCTGTTTCTAAATCTGGGAACCAAGTCGCTGGATTATACCACTTTACTTTATGATGGTATCCTAAATCAGAATAACTTTCTGCTGTAATTTCTTCGTAAGTATCCGTAACAATCCTAACTGCACCTTTAATTGTTATAGTTATTGATAGTGGAGATCCCTTCCCTTTTTCTTGATTTTGCCCATCTTCATCATCATCAAACCCCTCAAGTTCATCATCATCCAAATCTTCCATTTCATTGTTATCTGAATCATCTTCAAGATTATTACTATTTGCACCATTTACAAATTTAAGAATCCCTTTCCTTAAATCATCAAATCTCTTCTTAGGATTCTTCCATCCTTTAGCAATTTGTTTGGGATCAATTGTTATACCACCTGTATAGGCAACTTCTGTTTTAGTGTGAATAATTTTTGTTTCAGTTTTTCTTTTTTCTTGATTGCCCCCAGTCCTATTTTCTAAAAATTTGATTTCTTTTAAATTAGGCTTATTATGCCTTTTATCATTAATTATATATCGTGATTCCCCAGCTGTATAATCCCTAAGGGGGTCACTTTCTTCAATTTTATCATTGTTATTATTTTTATCAATATCACTTTCACCATTATCTTCATTTTCGATATTTTTATTTGGTGAATTTGACATCGGCTCTGGATTATCTGAAGTATCTTCAACACTCTTATCTTTACTTTCTTGTTTAGAGTCATTCTCTGCATTTGGAGCTTCCGTTGATTTAGCAGCCAAAGAACAATCTTGGTTATTATCTAATGGATTACCATCTTCATCACAATAGGCTACAATTGGTTTATCGGAATCAATTAAAACTTGAGACGCATCTTTCTTTGCTAGCATCTCATCCACTTTATCTTTTGTCGTAATTTCTGCATTTAAAATTTTAGTACCTTTAATATCGTCACCATTTTCATCTTTCATATTTTTACCAACTAAAGTTTTCATTTGTGAATTTGTCAAAATATCTCCAACGTTAACTTCTCTCTTCATGTGTAAATGTTGAACCGCATCTGACATATCCGCTTTTTGAGTTCTATATCGGCAGATATTCCCAATTTTATCGACAGAAATAACTTTTACTAATAATCCACTTGGAAGATCTGAACTTGCCCAAGAACGAATCACTGATCCTGGGCCGACATTTTGATCACACTTCATATCAACATAATCATCACCAATTTCTTTATATTTCGATAGATCATCAATTTGAACTGTTGTCGGCCAATCAACTATCTCGGTAGTTTCTGGGTCATAAGTTTCAACCTCAAGTAATCTATTTTGAACTATTTTATTACCGATACGGTCAATCGCAGTAACTGTAAAAGTATAATAACCAGAGACATCGGGAACATTAGAAATTTCCCATTTTATTTTATCCTCTTGATAGCGGATCTTTGCTGATCCTAGATCTATCGCCCCTTCGTTATCACTAACACGCACATCAACTTTTGCCAAAGCAAAATCTCCAGAATCAATCTCTCCACTTAATTTTACTTGTTTTTCTTTTAGAATATCTATCTTTTGATTTTCATTAGGACTATCAATAGAAAGTGATAAATTATTATTTTTTTTCTTATTTATTAATTTGTCTACTGAATTAGAAACAGGTGCCAGAATGTCAGCTACATGCCAAATTTTCACTCTTGCAGACCCATGATGTAAAATTATATTACTTTTTTGGTCACTAGTTTTCACCAAAACAAGTTGAGGATAAACATCATCATCATGACTGTTTACCAAGATACCTTGTTCTCGTTTGATTAAATTAGTCCCAAAATCAATAGTTGTGTCACGATCTGTATCAATATTATTTGCTGAAACCATCAATAGTGAGTATTCAGAATCTTTTGGTGCACTTGGGATATCAAATTGTTGTTCTTCATTTTCTTTAATATCTAAAGTGATTTCATTCCTATCAATTTTTGGAACAATAGAACCTGAAAAATTAACTCCAGAAGACTGTTGATTACCTTCTTCAATATATCCCCTAACATACAAACTCAAATCAGCCGAAGTTTTCGCTCTTTCGCTACCACGATAAACAGCAACCGGAAGATTACCATTCTCATCAGGAATTGCCAACGACGAAATATGAGTAATTCCCTTTTCCGGAATATCTATTTTATTTCCTGAAATTTCAAAGGTTGTGTGCGCCACAGTTGTCGCAATGGTTGCTGTATAAAAAACTGCCCTAACATCTTCTGATGGAACTCCTCCTTGACCAACGACTCCAACAAAGCTGTCAGTTGTTCCAATATTTTTTCCAGATAAATCTTGTTTGGAATCAGCACGTAAAACAGCTTTTTCTAATGCATGAACAGAACCTGGCCGATCAACAGCCTGAAAACTAGCTATAACTTCAACTCTGGCATTAGTTGGTTTATTACTATATAAATTAACACCACCCTTTTTAAAGCTTGCTAAAAATGTTGTAGAACAAGAGTGTCCTTTTGGTATTTGCAAGATATCGCTTCCAGCAGAAAATAATTTGATATCCGAATCTGGATTCATAACACTTACTCTAACTAAACCGGAATCGGTTTGATCCGTCATATTCTCAATAGGAACAATATTATTCTCATTAGTCCCCACTTCTGCCCCAACTCCCAGATCAGGGTCACTATAAGGAACTCTTTTTTCAGCATCAAAACCAATTGGATTATCAGTGTATTCTAAATCAGCTAAAGCAATTTGAATTTTAGACAAAACCAAACCAAATGAAAGTACTAAGCATAAAACTAATATAATGCTGTAATTCATTTTATTCAAAATATTGTTTTCAGTTTTCATCGCAATCTCCTTTTTTTAAATTATAACATATAATAACAATTTATATCATTATTTTGCAAATTTTGATTATAAGTATTTCTTAGAAAATGTTTGTGCCTTCGTAATAGAAAATTTGAATTTATAAGAGCTTTAGCGGTTCTTACAAATAAAATCAAATTTTTTCTAACAAGCTTAGTAGCGAGCAAAGCGAGTTAAGCGCGCGTTAGAAGACATAAACTATTTTCTAACCACCTCACCATTACGTGACCCCTCCTCTACAGGAAGAGAATCGTTCCCCATCCTCGGCGGAGGGGTGCTAAGTGAATCTTAGGACACCTCTCCAAGGTGGGTAATCATGTAAATCTTAGAGTTCCCCTCCTGCGGAGGGGTGCCGCAGGCGAGGTGGTTTACAAAACAGATCTACTTAATCAATACATTATTGTATAATCTTGACATAAACGCTGCCATTTGATCTCTTCTAACTGGCTGATTTGGCCAGTAAGTTGTATTCTTTTGGGTTGACACTTTTGTTTTCAAAAGCCAGTTAACAGCAAGTTTATATTCCTTACCCCAACGATTATTCCAGTCTTTAACATGGTAAACGTTCTTTGTTGAGATTCCCTTTTTAACATCAACACCATTTGATTTTGCCAAGCGATACATAAACAAAGCCATCTGCATTCTCGTTACAGATCCTGCTGGTGAATATGTTATGCTTGTTGTTCCAGTTGTGATCGAATCATTCAACAAAAATTTAACACTAGTTCCAAAAACACCTTTTGGCATATCCACAAACTTCTTCACCTTTTTGTTTTTTGCTGAACTTAATTTGAAATCAGGATTACCAACCAAACGGTGAATAAACGCTGCCATCTGATCTCTTCTGACTGGAGAAGCTGGAGCGTAATGTTTAGAATCTACACCTGTTGTAACTCCGTAATTATACATCCATTTAATATAATTTTGAAATTCTTTGTTTTCTTTCTTAATGTCTTTAAAGTTATTCTTGTAAGTTTTGACTTTAGGCAATTTTACAGTAACTCTTGCTTTAACATTTTGCTTTTTGTTTATTTTTACACTAATGTAAGAAACACCAACTCGTAAACCTTTAACTTTTCCACTTTTATCAACAGTTGAGATTTTGAGATTATGAGCCTGATAAGAAAGTTTCTGCGATTTCATAAAATTATGAGCAGGTAATTGCTTAACTTGTCTACCTCCAAATTTCTTTAAAGGTGTTGTCGTCAACACAAGTCCACCGATTTTCCCAGAAAATAGTTTTTCAATTTCCTTCAAGTCATCATTCCCCAAATTAGACCCCAGCACATACTCAAAAACACCTAAATCAAAATTTATCTTATGTTTATACAAATCTGTAACCACAATATTAACATTAGGTACGGGCGACCCAGCCTCAGAAAGACTTGGTTTTGGGCAGCTTATTACATATCTTCCAAAAGAAATAAAATCATCTGCTGACATTACACAAGAATTACTATATTCCCAATGATTTTCCTTATTTTTTCCAATTGAATCAAAATATTTTTTATCACTAGCAATAAAGTTATATATAACATTACCAATTTTTATCTGAACATTACTATATTCTTGAGCCCTCAATCTTTTGACATCTTTTGCAGATACCCATAGTTTTATACCATTTGAATATGTAATAGTTTTAGGAGGATAAAATGCACCTCTTAAATTTTCTTTCTTCAAATTAGTAGTTTTTTTAGGGTATACACCCACTTTTTCTTCTCTAATTACAAAATAACCAAAATTTTTATCCGATCCGATAAATTGACCAATAGAATTTACAAGTTTAATATATACCTTCTCTCCATTTTTATATTTTGATAAATCAACATCTTTACATTCTATTCTTGAATCATAAGTATTTTGATCTTTATTAGTAGTTTGTCCATCTGTACCTAAACTATCATTATGGTTAATTTTAGGTAATTCGCAAGAATTTATTAAATCCCAGTTTTTATTATCAATTCCAAAATACAATTTTAACGATTTATCATTGTATACATTAAACCCATCACCTTCCAAGAAGTCTGAAAAACTTATATTAGCTAAACTAGAATTCTCAAAAGACATAACAAGATCTTGTTCAAATTCTGGATTAGGTGCTGTTAAATTATATACTCTAAAACCAAAACGCCCAAAAGAATTAGGATTAGAGATTATGGAATTAGTAACACCCCCGAAGTCATCTTTAGTTTGACAATTTTCAGTAGAACACATAACAAAATACAAACTCTTATTACCAGTCAGACTTCCTGGTTTGTTTTTGATAATTTGCAAAATATTATTTTTAGTTGTTTTATCTAGAGTGCATTCAAATTTCTCTTTAGCACTACCAGCATCAGCTTTTTTTTGACATTTGACAGGTGCAAAACTATTTAAAACAAGACTTGTGTTAGGATCATCTGTGATAATAAAATTACCAACTTTACTCAGATTAGAGCCATCTATATCAAAAATTTCTGTTTTATCATTATTGAAATTATAAATATTATTAGAAAAATCAGTTAGTGCAATATTTTCCGAATAAAAATACTTAAAATCTAGTGTTTTTAAACTTCTATCAAAAGATACACTTGGATAATCAGTTCCATATTTATTATTAACAACATCCAAACTTATGTTATATTTAGCATTTAAAGCATCTTCGCCAAATAGTAAACTATCAGCATCACTATCAAAATCTGGAGAAATCAAATAACTTCTTTTAGGGATCCAACATGTTACATCTGAATAATCCTCAACATAAGAAATATCATCTGGGTTTCTACCAAGATAATTTCCATCAAATGAGCTTTCCCAACTGCAATCAGGAAGTTCTATAGAAGAATATATCACTTCATATTTATTTACTTGAGACTGGAAAACCAAACTACTCGGATAATTTATAATAACTTTACCACCATTAGAGTTAGTATCAAAATTAGCAACTTTAAATTTTACTTGTGTACTAACGCTCTCATTTCCTGTTTTTGGCGATAACACTGATTGCGAGTCCATTACTGGAGTATTCGAAGAAACTGCAGAGGCGACATATTGCCCACCTGTCAGAACTTCAACACTAGTTGATTGCCCCAACGACAAATTGCCAGAACTGCTGAAATTCACTTTCCCAACTCCCATATTAAGGATTTTTAATGTATCTTTCCAAGAAGAACAACCAGGAACAGGCGCCTGCATCGAATTCACTGAAATATTTGTGGGAGAACTTGAAGTTAATCCACTATTATAAACGGTTAGATCAAAATAATTTGGTAGTTTTGCCTCAGAACATCTTCCCGGGAAAAAGACTCCATCATCTTGAATAGACTGATTCAAGAGAGAGAGATGTGTCAATGATCCAATTACTGGCAATCCAAATTGATTAATTTTCTGTATGTTGTTATTATTAAGAATTAACTTTTTTAGTCTATTGAATATTTTACTTGAAAACACAGATCCTCTGTTATTGCTATTATAAAACTCATCAGTCAGTCCAAAATGTGAAAGACTTAATTCAGTTAATGAATCCATTCCTGGAAGACCGTAAGCAACTTGAGGAATGCCGTAAGATAATACTATTGAATTAAGTGAATCTAATTTTGAAAAATCAGTTAATATAGTATATAACTTATTTTTATCGTTTTTAAGTGCCCATTGACCAATTCTGTTACTAGGTGAAGCATTACATGTTATATTCGTAATATACTGAATATCAGTTTGTGGAATATATCCAGCTTCTGATTCAGAATCTTTGTCATCAAGTAAATATGTTTCCCAGCCCGTCGAATATTCTGGATATTGATCTGTAATACACTTAAACAAAACAGGGTCAGGAATATTGACATCTCCAGGATTTGAAGATTTGCTATTTAAATTTTGATCACCTCCTCCCTCTGCTTTTTCCTGGCATAAAGCCAAGTTAATTCCGATCATTGAACAAGTTAGACCTAACCCTAATATTATCATTAGACTAACACTTTTATTTATTATTTTATGAGGTTTCATTTTAACCACATCCTTTCTTATTATTATTTATCTTTTATTATTTTATCCTGAATCAACTCAATCGGTCCCGCGGTCAGCTATGGCAGCTATTCTACAAGCACATTGTTATACAGCCTATTCATAAAAGCTGCTTGCTACTCTCTCGTAAAATCTTAATCCCTTCTGCAAAGCAGGCGGGGATTTTCCGATCGATATAGAGGCGAAACGATTCCGCCTCAACTCAATCGGTCCTGCGGTCAGCTATGGCAGCTATTCTACAAGCACATTGTTATACAGCCTATTCATAAAAGCTGCCATCTGAGCTCTAGTTACCAAACCAGCTGGTAAATAGTTTGTATTCTTTTGTGTTGATACTCCGTTTTTGATTAGCCAGTTAATAGCTAATTTATTTTCTTTACTAGTTCCTAACTGTTTCCAGTCTTTTACTTTATATATATTTTTCGTTGTTTCTCCTTTCTTAACATCTACTCCGTTTGCATCAGCTAATCTATACATAAAAAGAGCCATCTGCAAACGAGTAACTGAATTAGCTGGTGAATAAGTCCGACTTGTTGTCCCTGTCGTTATTTCATCATTAACTAAGAATTTGATACTGTCTCTAAATACTCCACCAGGCAGATCCTTCATCTTATTAACAATTTCTTGCTTCTTTAAATTTAGTTTAAATTCTGGATTTCCAACTAAACGATGAATAAACGCAGCCATCTGATCTCTTCTAACTGGATTAGAAGGAGCATAGTGCTTAGAATCTACACCTGTTGTAACTCCATAGTTATACATCCATTTAATATAGTTTTGAAATTCCTTATTTTGATTCTTGATATCTACAAAGTTATTTCGATAATTTTTAACTTGTGGAAGCCTAACAGTTACTTTAGATTTTGCCGTTAAACCTGTAATCGATTTGGTGACTATTAAACTTGTCCCAACTCTTAAGGCTTTGACTTTCCCACTACTATCTATTCTAACAACTTTTGGATTACTATTTGAATAGCTAACTTTCTTATATTTATTTTGAAAAATTTTATAATTAGAAAAGAACTGAGGTATTATCTTTTTTTCTTTATTCTTTCCTAAATCTAGCTGCAAATTTGGAACAGTAAGTTTAGTAGGCTGATTATCTACACAAGTGTTTCTAACTTTATGTTGATAATCAGGACATTTAAGAGGATTATCTGGAATAGTTATATCATTACTTCCGTCAAGATAATGAAAAGTTCCAATATTAAATTTATAACTACCCCCTCCAATTAACGGAATGATAGTACTAACTTCTGGATTCTTAGATCCAGCCTCTTGCATACTGGGTTTTGAACAAAATAAATCGGTATAATATTCAAATATTGGAATAGCTAAACACCCATTTGAAAACATAATATTCGAACCAGATTTAATAACATCCTGATCAGGCACTAAATTCAATACAGTATTACCAAAACTTATACCAAAATGATATTGCTCATCTACTTGAGATTCTATATTATTTATAAGCTCAGAAAACTCA
>JAISHP010000028.1 GCA_031262545.1 Candidatus Ancillula hodotermitis
TCGTAAAATCTTAATCCCTTCTGCAAAGCAGGCGGGGATTTTCCGATCGATATAGAGGCGAAGCGATTCCGCCTCAACTCAATCGGTCCTGCGGTCAGCTATGGCAGCTACTTAATCAACACATTATTATATAGTCTATTCATGAAAGCTGCCATTTGTGCCCTAGTTACAGGTGAAGAAGGATTATAAGCAGTTTCTTTCTGAGTTGATATACCTTTCAATAATAAAAAGTTAATTGCCTGCTTACATTCATCATTCCAGCCTTTATTCCAATCTGTAACTTTATACTTATTAGTTACAGCTTCTTTAGGTGAACCTGATAGACGATACATAAATAGAGCCATTTGCAAGCGATTAACACTTCCTGAAGGCATAAAATGCTTATTATCAAAGCCTGTTGTGATTTTATTATTCACTAACCACATTACTGATTCGTAACTACCAGCTTTTTTATCAACATCTTTAAAAGCCTTCAATTTATTACTATAATCGGGGTTGCCCACTAAACGATAAATAAACATCGCCATCTGATCACGACGAACAGTATTTCTCGGAGAGTAAGTTTCAGAACTTGTTCCTGTAGTAATTCCAAAATTATACATCCATTTAACATCATTTGTAAATTCGGCATTTAAAGACTTAATATCTTTAAAATTATTGAAATACATAAATGCCTGAGGTAATTTAACTACTACTTTACAAGATGTTTTAGTCCCATCAACCGCTACTGCAGAAATTGTTGATACCCCAACTTTCAAAGCTTTTACTTCTCCTGTCTTTTGATCAACAATTGCGACTTTAGGATTGGAAGAAACCCATTTAACTGATTTATACTTCTCAGGTAATTGCCCTTGTGCAGACAAAACTGTAGCTTTTAGAAAACCCTTTTTTCTATCTTGAATTGAAGTTGTTAAAGACAAATTAGTTTTATTTATTACAACTGAACCAATCTTATTTTCAGCACAAGAATAAGAAGTTGCTGAACTCTCTAGATGATCATAAGCCTCACAAACAGGAATCTTGTGAATTGTAAGTTTATTTATAACGTTTGTATAATCACCAGCTTCAGTATCTGAAGTATTATTCAAATAGAATGTTGTTAAATTATACTCAGCATATTGGGTTTGGCTATCATTCAAGGTTATTTGCCAAGGAATAGTGTAATTAGAAATTTCTCTAGATGTGCTCCAGTAATACCCGTCTTTATTGGTCCAAATATTATTTGAGTCAACATCTAAATACATTTGCAGAGGGTCTGGAGAATATGCTAAAGCGTAAGTTTGTAAAGTTTTTTGATCAGAATCAACCCAAACATCATAGTTTCCGTTTTGGTCAGATACCACTTTTTTAGCTCCGTCAAAATCTAAAGTCATTTTAGGATTATCACCTAGAATAGAAACATAATAAGCCATCGGATAATTTATTTTTACCCCATTTGCCGGATCAGATCCTGTTACTTTGAATAAAAATAATTTAACTAAAGTCAAATCAGGAACGTAAAAACTTATCGTAAAATCTCCTGTTTCTGGATCGATAACTCCGTTTCGCCAACTTTCTTCAGGATCATCTTCATTAGCCTTAACACCATCCCAAGCGGCAATTGATTCAACACCTCTAGCGACTTTACCTGTAAGTGTCAACATTTGAGTTTTTTTGTTGTAAGCTTTATCCATATCAGTATACGAAATACCACTAGCATTAGCTTTTCCTAAAACAACCACAGGAAGAGATTCGTTCATATATTTATTATAACTTGGATCAGAAAAACTTGGATCGGCAAATTGGAATTCACTATCGGAAGTATTGTCAATCACAAATTGATAAATTGTTTGTGGACCACACCAAACAGAATGATCTGGATTTGTTGGGTAATATGGATTAAGTTCTGAGCATCTGCCCTCTCCATCAATTTTCCCATTTGAAATAATATTAAAATAATATCGCCCTTCAGGAATATTTTTAAAAGTCAACTTCCTTTCAGCATATTTTGAATTATTCGGATTATCAGAATCGACATACAAACCTAACTCATTAGGATTAGAGGTCGTTTGAGCTGGATATACAGTATGCGGACCATAATCAGTCTGAGTGAATGCAGACCCATCTTCAACATTCATTCCGTAAGCTGCATCCATAATTGGTTGATTCATTACTTTATCAGATCCAAGAGCAGCGCACACTCTTTCGGCGCTACTAGGAAATGAACAAGACCCGTAACTAACAAAATTTGTAAGGGTTTCCGTTTGAGAATCATTAACTGGTGTAAAATCTAGAGTAAATTCAGAAAGATTATCAGCATGAATTATATAATTATGAACACTACTATAAACACCAATATTATTTTTGGCCTTCATGTTCTCTGAGTTATTTGGATCTAATTCAGAAATCAACTTATTTTTATCAAGATCAGGGTTTAATTGGGCAGTTTTTTCTGCATCAATATTTATTCTTGGAGCTAAAGGATTACTTGCATCATCAATTTCATAAGAAACATACTTGCCAGGACCTTGATAGTTAAATGGAAGACGGTAGAAGAACCTATCTCCTTGAGTACAAGTTTCTTCAGTTGGATTCATAGGATCTTGACAATTAGCGTGAATAAAAACAACAGAATCTATTGGATTTCGCAAATAAATTTGTCCACTAAAAACCCCATCGGCATTCACTTTAACTAAAGTTGAACTTGAAGCATTATAAAGATGATATTCACTATCTGTCCCAAACTTTGTAACCAGTCCAGCAGAAACAGGCTCGCCCCCACTATTGAGACAGAAATCATCATTTTGATGCCCTTCTGCTGCTAAACAATCACTTATTTGAGGAGATTTAACAGTTTGAATATAAAAAGGTTGATTATAGTAACCATTAAAATTGTAAGTATTGAAAGAATCTATATGATCAATACCTTCGGATTCCATTTCTGACACTATAGGAGGATTTGGCAAAAAGCTAGTGACAAAGTCAGAAGTAATTTTTTCAGGGATCTCATCAAAAGCTAAAATTCCAGTTGATGATTGGGGATTTGTTGGAGTATGGGAAAGAACTTCACTAAATCCACCCCATTGTGACTGATCGCTAGGTCTTTGAACAGTCTTGCTCTCAGCAGTCGGACATCTCCCCTCTGCATCCACATCAACACCAACTATATTGAAACTATTTGTTGTACACCAAAAACTATAATCATTAAAAGATATATTTGTAATTGGCGTTTCACCAGAAGAAATGTCAAATGGAAGAATATTAGTAAGATCTACACTAAAATCCAGATGTCCAGTATGCTTATCGTCTTTATTGAAACTTGCCGCTGCATTATCGAAAAGATATAACTGGAATTCATTTTCTCCTTTTGTAATATATTTCTTATAGCAATCTTGAAGAGGAATAGAATAAAGAGTTGGATCATTTTTATCAACAGTTATTTTAAAATTTGGAATTATATGACAGTCTGAAGAAAGACGACCCTTTCCTAAGTCTACGTAAAGATCTAAAAAATCAGCATTTTGAATTAATCCAACCGAATCCTTAATTCTAACTTTCAAATTTACATTTTCTGCTTCAGAATCCCAATCAGCCCCAACAAAGCTAGCTTCCGGTTTGGTCTCAATATACTTAAAAGGAAGATACTTATATGAACCCCTAACTCCTGTTGCTGGATTAATCGCTGACTCACGAACATAATATTGACCTTGAGGAATTAACTCATATTTTCCTGTTGATTGATTAAAAACATATCCAGAAAAATTCGCTGAATAGGCCATTGAAGGAATAGCTTCAGGAACCTTTAAGAGAGTCGCAATCGGTTGAGCATCAGAACTAGGCGAATCTACAATATCAACAGTCAGATCTTGTCCAGGTCTTTGAGTTACAATTGCAGTCTGAAATAAATGACTAACATTTTCATAAGTTTCAGGATAATTGCCATAGTACACAGGAGTTACCACAGTTTGAGCTGGATTAATTCCGTATGAAGTTTCCCTGACACCTCTTGCATCATAAGCAGTCCCTCCTGACATAATGGCATCACCGCGCATAAATTTACCTTTATCTATACCACCGTTAATAATTGAATCCATCCCGTACATAGTTTTATTATTCGGGCTACCTGAGCAAGCTTGTTGGTAAGTAAGCCCCATTGTCCTAAGCTCTGCATCCATATCAACATTAAATCCAGTTTTTTCAACATCCTCATCAACACCGCCATCATAAGTCCAATGAGTTTTTGTATCAAAAAGAAAATATGGATATCCTTGGACGTTTTGTCCTAAACAGTATGCAGGATCGTCAATAATTGAAAGTTCTTCATCCCTACTCCCAAAATATCCAAAATAAGGAACACTAATTTCAGGAGTATCAGTGCTATCTACAGGTTTAAATCCAACAAATCCTTCAACCCAATTATTATTTTGCACATTCGCACCTAGTGATAAAGAAAAAGTTACAGTAACGTTTTGTCCAGCTGGAACTGTGATAATATTATTGGTAGTAGAAATATTTGCCCCATCAATTAATTGATCATGAAGATCCTCTTCCGGTATTTTTGATTTGGATCCATATACTTCAAAGCCAGAAGTACTTAAAGATAATTGATTGCTATAGTCAATTTCGCTTACTTTTACTCTAATTTGCTGATAAACTCCGCCAAAATCATCAAACGAATATTTGACATTCTCTGAACTAGAATTAGATAAATTAATACTAAAACTTGGAGTTTTAGTATTAAACTCTTTTAATTCAATTGCTGCATCCCCATCAACAGGGTCCGTTGCTATAACAGATGAGTCTAAAGCTGCCTTAACATTCAATTGTCCAGCACCTTGTTGCCTTGGCGAATAAATTGCATTATTTTGGTTTTTATCACGTAAAGGAACAGCCGTATTCATAGATATATTCTTAACAGCATGAACCAAATTGATTCCAGATAAAGGATGTGCAAGTTTCTTCATATGTTGTAACAAAAGAGCTTCTCCTCCTGCAAGAACGGGAGTTGCCATTGAAGTTCCAGACATATCTTGATATTGGTTGTTATTTGCTAATGACCAAAGATTCCCACCAATACTAGTAATTTCAGGCTTTAAACGTAAATCAGCTGTTGGACCCCAAGAGGTAAAATCAGACATTTTTCCAGCATCAGGATTTTCCCCGCTATAACTTTGAGTTTCCTCTAAAGAATAAATATGATCTGAATTTTGATCCTTAATATACTGATATAATGACTGACCTTGATTGTATTTAAATATTGCAATCGGAAATTTAGAATATTCAGAAGGTAAAGAAGCTGACATAGCTACAAATGGTGGAGCTTGGCGATGAATTATAACTCCATCTGCTCCCGCTAAAAGGGCATAATCTACGGCATTTTGAAAAGTTTCCGTTGAATTCATTCCAACATACGCTAAATCTTTAACTCCATCAATTTTATTATGTTCACTAAAGCAATAGGTAATATCAGCTTTTCCTTGTTCGTTTTTAGGAAAATTTTCAGAAAGTGAATAACCAGGGTAATTTTCTTTATCTGAAGGTCTTGAACTATCATTATTACCATTATCTAAAGCACAAATTCTGTATTGCCCACTATTAAAAGTTTGAACATTATTTTGGTACTCAAAATAAGTTGACAAAGCACTTGATGGATAAAATTTAGAATTTCCATCAACCTTTAAACCATCACTTGTTATATCAGAATTATTTGCTGAAGCAACTGATAAAGCATCTGAACTTACACCTGGAGAATTAATATTCTCATCATCAGGAGTACTGTAAATTGATGTTGTACTTGTATTATTAGAGCTACTAATTGCGGAATTTCCAGCCGCAACAGCACTCAAAACACCAGCTTTAGCAGCTTGCGTAACTACTCGTCCAATTGGCTCGCTTGTCGACTGAAAAGGATAGTAAGAACCAAAAGACATATTCATAACATCTGCCCCTAGCTTAACTGAATCTTCAATTGCAGCAATAATTGAATCATTCCCCATAGCTCCGGTCAAATTTGATCCAATTTTCATATTAATAAGTTGTGCTTCCGGAGCTGAACCAATAATTGAATCAATATCTGAAGTGTGAGGCTCTGTTGCAGCGTCTAGCCCATTTGCTGCGATCAGTCCAGCTACATGCATTCCATGCATAACTACGCCTGAACCAGAATCAAAAGTATCATACTGATCAGCACCTGGAACGGAACTCATATCAGCGTAATTATAACTATAAGGAACTTTATCAGAACAGTGATATCCATGTCCGACTTGATTAATCAAGGAAGCAGCCTGGCTAGGATTGATCTTCTCAGCAGTAATTCCTTCTTCAGAAAGACGAAGATCCTTGTGAGTGCAATCAACACCAGAATCAATATCTGCTACAACCATTCCTTCACCTTTGATATTATAAGAATTCCAAGTTTGAATTGCTTCAACTAAAGCATCTGCGTTAATGTCTGTTGCTTTGTTATACCCAACTAATTCTATATATGTAATATCTGGACACTTTTTCAAATCTTCAAGTTGATCTAATGTAGCTTTCATTTCAAAACCATTCAAAAGATAAGTATATTCTCGCTCAACAACTTGACCAGTAATTTTATTAGCTTCAGCCTCAGCAGATTTTAAATCTTTTCCATTTGCTTGAAAAATCATCTCTACAGGAACCTGAGCTCTTTGATCTTCAGACATATTATCAAGATTCAAACCTTGCAATTTCAACTGTAACTCAAAATTAGGATTTTGGAGCATAATCATTCTAGTCGCTTGATCAATATTATGTTGATCTTCCTCAGCCCAAGAACTTGGAATTTCGGGAGCATCCGGAATTTTAGCTTCTTTAGAATCTTCTTCAAGAGACTGTTGTGATGCTTTACCTAAATTATCAGAATTTTCTGAAACACTTTGATTAGAATCTACATTTTCAGATTGCATATCAGATTGCATAATAGAATCAGAACTCAAATTTGAATAATTATTTCTTTGAAAATAAGCACACAAACAAAGAAAAGCAACTAGTAAAGTTGCAACAAATAAAATTACAAAACGTTTTTTCGTTTTAAACATTGATCATCACCTCAGATTATTTTACTCTTAGCACACTTAAGTTAAAACAACCTTAAGCGATATTTATATTATATAGCACTAAATATATTAAAATGTTACGGAATTGTTAAGCAAATATGAATATTTTGAAAAAATATTCACTAAGTTATTCACTAAGCTGTTTTAGAGCTTGATCTAAAATGTTTGTCAATTTCTTTAGGTCATCAAAATCAATTGAAGTAAAACAAGCAATCCTAATCTGATTTCGTTTCAAACTCCGATAAGCAAAAATGTCTTTCACTCCCTTTTGACTTGCCAATTCTAACAAATCCTCAACATTGATTCTCGGATCAATATCAATAGTTACAACAGTTTGTGAACGATATTGCGGTTCAACAAAAGCTGAAAGTAAGAAATTTCTATCAGCCCAGCTATAAAGATAATCTGATAATTCTTTAGTGTGTTGATCTGCCCATTGAATTCCACCTTTTTTCTCAATATACTTTAATTGTTCATTTAGCAAAATCAAGGTTGAAATTGAAGGAGTATTCAATGTCTGGTTTTTATATGAATTTTCAATCGCTTTTGAAAGTGAAAGAAAATCAGGAATCCATCTATAATATTTTGATCCAGGACGATATTGAACAATTTCACTTGATCTATCAATAGCTTTCGGTGAAAGAAAAGCTATCCAAAGACCGCCTTCTGAACCTAAATTCTTTTGCAAAGAGAAATAATAGACATCTGTTTCCTTTACATCAAAAAATACACCACCTGCTGCACTAGTTCCATCAACAACAGTCAAAGAA
>JAISHP010000079.1 GCA_031262545.1 Candidatus Ancillula hodotermitis
CCTTGTTGAACAGTATATTGCAAAAAGTGCCCGCCTTGATTTGGAGCATCTGTTAACAAAGAAGTAGTTCTTGTATTAGCTCCATCATAATCATTTTCATAATATATTGCAACCTCTCCATTGTAAGTTCCTGGGTTTGACATATCTTTAGGCTCAATATAGCATCCAGTATTAATTGTTTGTCCACTACCTACTGTCAAATAATCATCATCCGTTGGCAGTGCACGACCATCACATGCAATCCTAAAATCAGATGTTCCTGAAAGTAAACGAATTCCTGTAATTCTTGCATCTTGTAAATTTTTATCATTTGAAACTTGAATATAGCGATGATGTAGATCAGGATTGTAACCGTAAGTCATAGAATTCCAATCCTCTTGGTTCACACTTGTTTTACCAGAATCGTTTCCTGATAAGATTTTACCGGTTACATGAGAATCAGGTAAGAATTCTGTTTTAGTTACAATAACACCAGCAGCTCCGTCACAGCCTGCTCCTCCGCCTTGACCTGTATTTGCAAGTCCTACTGTACATCCTCCTCCATTAATCACATTTGAAACATTATGAGCATTACTTGCTCCGATTGAACCACCCGTATGATGTTCATAAGCCTCACCTACACCTGAATTATTATACCCATGTCCTTGTTGAAGATTATATGCCCACCCAACTGATGAAACCAAAGCATCATGCATTGCATCACCTGTGTCAATTTTTGATCCACCAGAACCACCATGACCAAATTCAATATCTTGAGAAAGTCCAGTTAACGAATTATTATCAAAAATTTCACTTTTAGTTCCTGAACCAGAATTCCCCCCGATTGCCCTCGGACCTCTTTCATTTGGTACTGTTCTATCCATAGAATGTGGTGCTGTTGGGTGATAACCTTTTGGACACCCACTTCCTGTGTTTACTTCTCCATTTGTTCCGTTTCCTGAGCTTCCCGCACCTCCAAAACCAGCGTCAAAATATCCATTATAATAAGAAAGTCTATTTATTGTGCATGTTGCCACCAAAACTGCTTGATACCAAACATGGATCTTTCCGTTTTGGTGGAACTCCTGGAGATTAGGATTAGGGTATGAGGGGTTTCCAGAAGCTCCACCACGAATTGCACTAGCCCCATCATAAGCTATGACAGAGTGCGAATTCGGTTCGGAAAGATTGTAGGTTGAGCTTGATCCTATATATGAATAAGAATCTTTAGCTCCAATATTATTTTTAGAACCACTGACGTTTCCATAACTTACGCCGTTATTTGTCTTGTGGCTTGGGAAAGTGTAACTGCCTTCAACAACTTGACCACCGCCAGCACCATCTATAGAGCCAACTGCTGATCCTCCAGATCCGACAACTAAAACACTTGAATTTAAATCTCTATTCGTTAAATTTGTTATTCTAAACTGGCCATCTAAATTTTGCCGATTTGAAGTAATAACATGCATTTCGTAACATTTACCGTCTTTTTTTGAAACATAAAATCTTTTATTATTAGTTACTCCAGCTCCGGTTATTGCTGACACTTGTAATTGCTGAATACCTGAATTATTTAAGTTTTCACAAGTTGAACCTGCATACGTATAATTTATAGCTTCAGTAGCTTCCGCTTTTGGCAATATTTTAAATCCTGAAATCCCAGATGTGATTGCTAATGCAACTGCTACTGATAAAACAAGTATCTTTTTCATTTTATGTCTTTTCTTTCGTCGAGGTTCCCGTCCATCCTTCTGTTTATCTGCTTTACCTCGCTAATGCCTGATAAACAGCTTGTAACGAATTGTTACAATAGACATTATGCTAAATTCTCTAACTTTTTTGAATTTCAATAAATGCTATCTTTTATCATTTCGTTAAAAAGCCCAGAAATATCGGAATAATTCTTAATTACTTTGTGGTGAAAATGTAAGAAACACACAATCAAGAGTATAATTTTAAGTATGTATTTAAAGAGGATAAAGAACAAAAATGGTGACATTTATTTAACTGCAGTTGAGAGTTACAGAACGGACGGTAAAGTAAAACAAAGAACTGTCAAAAATTACGGTAATCTAAAAAAACTGCTAACTAAAAATCCTGATGCATTAGAAGTAATTCAAAAAGAGATTGAGGATTTAAATAACCAACCTAAAAAAAATCATCAACTTACAGTTACATTTGATTTAGATAAAACATCTCCAGAAAATACAATCAAATATATTGCACCAATGATTCTTGAATCGCTCTATGATGATTTAGGAATCTCAGATGCAATAAAAACATATTGTAAACTAAATGATACTAAATTCCCTTTTTTAGAAATACTAAAAGCCGTTCAAGCAGATTTGCTTTTCATGCCTGAAAATTGGTTGACAGACGAAAATACTCCTTTGAATTATTACGAAAATTGGCATATTACTCTTGACCAATGGAAATATTTTCAAGATAATTTTTATAAATTAATTTTACCGATTCGCGCAAATATTGAAAAAATACTTGATCCTGTTTTTAAAAATGAAGATATTATTTTTGCAATAACCTACAGAACTTTCAGTAATGGTATCACCAATTTCTCCAATCAAATTGATCCATCTAATTTAAATCACTACTCAAAAATGCGTAAAGGTTCTGAATTTGAATCAAGCCCTTCTTTAGTTAAGCTCGGTTTATTAGCAACAAATTCAGGAATCTGTATTGCTTCACATATCTCAATTGATAACAGCACATCAACACAAATTTACGATCAAGAAATTTTAAACCGCCTGCAAAGACATAATGTCAAAACTATGACTGTTTTTGGAACACAATATCTTTATAATCCTCAAAATTTAATGCAAATTCTAAATCATAAGGATAATTATGTCTTTATTCGAACACTTGCCATTAGTCCTCGTGATTTTGAAGATTTCCTAAAACAAGCCATCTCTTCTGAAGGCTGGAAATATACACCAGATCGCCATTACGCAAAAAAATCATTTTTACGAACAAAAAGACTTGCTAATGGATTTTCTTATCAAGAAAAAATTCTTCTCATTTGGAGTCAAGAAAGGGCAAATATCTTCACTGAGGCCAGATTCGGAATAAAAATGTTTACAAATGGTATGATACACTCTGAAAAATATGCATTTAGTTACGACAAGAGGAAAGCTCAAACTAGAGATGAAGCAATATTTACCGGTGAAGAATTTGATAAAATTTTTAGCGAACAAAAAGTCCGCAATTTACAAACTAATGAAGAAGAAATTTTAAATCCTTATCTTGATTCTAAAACAAAA
>JAISHP010000127.1 GCA_031262545.1 Candidatus Ancillula hodotermitis
AGTGGCGGAATCTATTTTGGCTACAAGTTGATCGCTTGCTTGTCCTTGTAAAATTTCAACCATTCTTTTTAATTCGGGGAGATTGGGTGTAATTATATCAGCTTCTTCTGCTAATTCTAGAACTGCTTTTTCAGCATCTTCAGCTAAAAGCCGATTACCTGAAGTGGCAACCATTACTGGATCTAAAACTACAAAAGTTTCCTTGTTTTCTTGATTTTTGAGAGATTTAAGCCAGCTTTTAACTATGTTAGCATTTTCTTTAGTAGATAGCATACCGATTTTTATTGTGTCAATTTGAATATCATTAGAAAGTGTTTCTAATTGTTGCTTTAAAAAATCTGGATTAATTTTACCAATTCCAGTTACGCCTTGAGTATTCTGAGCTGTTAATCCGGCAATAACTGTCATCCCGTATGCTCCAAAAGCTGAAAATGATTTTAAATCGGCGCAAATTCCAGCGCCTCCACTTGGGTCAACTCCCGCAATGGTTAAAGCTCTGACTCTACTCGAATGTATACTTGAATCTGTCATTTTTCTCCTTCCGCCGGCATTATCCGTATCAAGTTCCAGGGTCTTTCTCAGCACAACTTATATTCTTAGAGTAAGTAGGCACCCCTAATTTATTAATATTATACTTACTTGCACAGATTTTTCAGGGCATAAATCTTTGAGAAATATATTGTGTAATATAATGTTATTATATGATATCAACAAAATCACTCACTAAAAATCAACAAACTAAGCGGAATATTATGGTTTTAATTGCAGTGGGTATGTTTGTGTTTATGTCAACCTTAGATGCTTCCATTGTCAATATTGCTCTTCCAAGTATTGCTCATGATCTACATATTGGTTCAAATCAAAGCACATGGACTGTTACGATATATTTGATAGTTGTTTCTGGATTGATGATTTTGTTTGGAAGATTAGGTGATCAAGTAGGTCAAATTAGAGTTTTTAAAGTAGGGACAGTCATTTTTACGGTAGGATCTCTAATCGCTGGATTTAATTTTGGTTTATTGTTTTTGTTATTTGCTCGTGTTGTGCAAGCTTTCGGAGCTGCCATGACTATGAGTAATAGTTTCGGAATTTTGACTTCGACTTTTCCGCCAACTCAACGAGCAAGGGTAATGGCCATGAATGGGATTTTTGTTTCTATTGGATTGGTTTCCGGACCTGGTTTGGGTGGTTTAATTCTTCAATTTTTACCTTGGAATTGCATTTTTTGGATCAATGTTCCAATTGGAATTTTTGCAATAATTATCGGATATTTTTTCTTTCCTAATTTACCACGTCCAGAAAAGATTTTTACAATTGACTGGGCTGGTGCAATATTATTTTTCGCCACAATTTCGATTTTATTTTTTGGAGTTGAGTATGGACAAAATTCTGGTTTTGTTAATTTGATATTTTTTGGTTGCACAATTTTAGCGGTTATTTTGTTTATTTCATTTTTGTTACGTGAACAAAAAATCAAACATCCATTAATTGATTTGACTATATTTAAAAATAGAATATTTTCAATTAGCGTTTTGGCTGCGTTTCTTACCTTTGTTATCAGCTTTTTTATGACAATTACAATGCCGTTCTATCTTCAAGACTTACTTGGTTGGAGTCCGGGGGCTTCTGGATTAGTAATGATGATTTTTCCAGTAGTGCTAATTATTGTCGGGCCAATATCTGGCTATATTGCTGATCATCACAATAAAGAAGTTATTACAGCTATCGGAATAGGAATTGTTGCTTTGACACAAATCGGTTTTATTCTGTTTGGTCGTTGGACACCAGTTTGGTTTATCTTGCTGGTAATGTTTATTAATTCAATTGGTAATGCACTTTTTCAATCACCAAATAATGCTCTTCTTATGAGTTCTGTCCCTAAAACTCGTTTGGGTGTTGCTGGTAGTTTAAGCGCATTAGCAAGGAATCTAGGTATGATTTGCGGAATTTCTATTTCAACAGTATTGACATTTAGCCAGATGAAAGTACAGAGCGCAGATGCTGCTGATATGATTTCAAATCAACCTGATTTATTTGTAAACGGGATGCATTTAACGTATTGGGGTGCATTTATAGTTGCCGTTGCTAGTTTTATGTTGGTTAGCTACAGATTGTTCACTGGTTATTTACGTAATAAAAAAAACCAGTAAGAAAAACTCTTAAAGATTGATAAAGACCAATAAAGACTAATAAAATATGCCAAATCAAAATTCAGATAAATTATCTAAACCATTGATAATTTTTTGTTTAACTATGATGCTGGGGATGCTTGCCCCAGGGTTGGATACCACAATTGTTAACGTTTCTGTTGACACAATTGCCAAAGATTTGGGTTTGCAAGTTGATATTGCTCAATTATTAGTTACCGCTTATGTCCTTTGCATGGGGATTGCTATTCCTTTTGCAAGTTGGCTGGTCGATAAATTTCATGCTAGATCTCTATTCATTATTATAGAGTTAGTTTTTGGAATAACTTGCGTAATTTGTGCTCTAGTACCTAATTTTGCTTTAATTATGGTGTGTCGTTTAATTCAGGGGTTTATGGCAGGATGTATGTCTCAATTAACTCAAACATCTGTAATGCGAGCCACTAAACCAAGTCAAAGGGGAAGGATGATGGCGATACTTTCAGTTCCTATGACTGTTATCCCTGTTTTTGGACCAACAATCGGTGGAATAATTGTAAATTGGCTACCATGGCAATTTATTTTTTGGGTAAATGTTCCAATTTGTTTTGTTGCTGCTTTGTTGGGTTTAAAATTTATACCACTTTTTACACCGCTTGACAATAAAAGGAAACTAGATGTAATTGGCAACAGTTTGTTAGCTCCAGCTTTTGCTCTTTTACTGATTGGGATTACAGCACTGCAAAATAGTTTACTAACTAGTCTAATTGCAATTTTACTAGGATTAGCTTTATTAATTATATATTCAATCTACAGTATTAATTCCGCTAAAAAAGGTAAGGATACTGTTTTGAATTTAACTCTTTTGCGAATCCCGACTTATACTTCTTCTGTTGTGGCTGTATTCTTTTGCGGCATGCTCGCAACAGGAGTTTTATTTATTCTTCCTTTATTTTTTCAAAACGATTTTGGAGAAACACCATTTATGGCAGGAATAATTCTTGCCTCACAAGGTTTTGGAATTATGGCAGCTAGATTGATTTCCGGTATTTTACTTGATAAAATTGATGCGAGATATATTGCTTCAACTGGGGTTGTGCTTGCAACTTTAGGAACTGCTATCTTTATTTTCGAAGCCTTTTGGTCAAATTATTCAATTTTTCTGGCAGTACTGGCTTTGATTGTTCGGGGTGCTGGACAAGGCTGTATGTTTGGAACGTTTACGACTACAGTTTACTATGGTTTAACTAAAAAGCAAATTGCTGATGGAACAACAGCTACAAGAATGATGCAACAGCTTGGTGGATCTTTCGGAACAGCTATTTTAGCAATCTGTTTGCAAATGATGAATAATAATTTTGCTATCACTTTTGCAATCAGTACTCTGACGGCTTTAGTAGTGATATTTTGTGTTCCTTTTTTGAAATATATGAAAAATACCAATACATTGACAAAAGATGATGTTGCACAAGAAGAGCAAGAAATTCAAGAAGATGAAGAAATAGAAGGTATTTAAAAACTAATATAATCTAAAAAATGTCGCTGTCCAAGGAATTAGGAATCCTGCTATTGTAATCAAGATTAAGATAATCAACATTATTAATCGCCAAGTAGGAAGAAGAGTATTATTTTTATATGACAGTAAAGGACGAGCTTTGATAGCAATAACAATAAAACTAAGAACAAAAAGAATAATTACAGCAGCTGTTGGTTGGTATTGTTGAAACACTTTGCTAATTATCAAGACACAGGCTGCAACGAGAATTCCATAAGGAAGTGAGAACTTTAAAACTCGTTTTAAAAATCCTTTGCGATATGGATCGTTTGATGGTTGTAAGCCGATAAAGAAACCAGGAATTCCAATACATAAAGCGGAAACTGCTGTTAGGTGGATAGGCATAAATGGGTATTTAATTTGGAAAAGAATTGTTGCCAGAGAAAGAGTAATTGAGTAGAAGGTTTTTACCAAGAAGAGAGAGGCTACTCTTTCCATATTTGCCATCACGTGTCGTCCTTGATTGACAACTTTGGGAAGTTTGCTAAAATCACTATCAATTAAGACAATATTTGCAACAGCTTTAGCAGCAGGCGCGGCATTCCCAACTGCGATTCCTAAATCAGCTTCTTTTAACGCCAATACATCATTTACTCCATCACCAGTCATAGCCACGACTTTTCCTTCGCTTTGTAATTTGCGGACAATTTCTAGTTTTGTTTCTGGCTTTGCTCTTCCTACAACGGTTTCAATTCCTACTTCTTTTGCAATTGAATTGACAGTAGTCGGGTTATCACCTGAAACAACTTGCACATTGACTCCTGATTTTTTAAAATATGCAATTATATCTTTTGCTTCAGCACGTATTTTTTCACGACAAAGTATGATCAATATTGGGTCACTTGTTTTATTACTCTTCATAACCAAAGTCCTTAGGCCTTGTTTTGTCCATTTTGAAACGTCAACTTGTGGGGCAATATATTCAGGTGCCCCCATTTTATATTCAATCGGCTCTTTATTTTGATCTTCAATTGTTATTGAACTATATTTCTTAGCTGAATCAAATGAGTGAGAGTCAATAACTTTAATATTTTTTAATTCTCTTGATTGGAGATAATTTTTAATTGAGTCACTAGTGGCAGTCCCACCTGGAAGTAGAGTTAATTGATAAAGAATAGAAAGTAGTTCAGGGGTTGAGTTTTGTATTTCTAGAACTTCAATTGTTCCATCAGTGATTGTCCCAGTTTTGTCGAGAATTAATTCATTTACTCGGGCAAGAGTTTCAACAGAATTCAATTCAGTTACTAAAACATTTATTTTAGCCAAGCGAATAGCAGAAAGAGCAAAGTTTAAAGAAGTTAATAGAACAAGTCCTTCTGGAACCATTCCAACAACACTAGCGGCTGTTGAAAGTATAGCGGCTCGCCATTCTCCGTTGCTGAAAGCTACTTCTATCCCACCTACTTGACGCATTTGCGTCCAAATCATCAAAAGAGAAACTGGAATTATCCCAAAAGAAACGTATTTTAAAATTTTATTGATTCCATCTCTCAAATCAGAAGATGCTATTTTGAACTGCTTGGCAGCAGCAGTTAGTTTTGTCGCATAAGAATCAGAATGGGAAGATAATGCTTCAATTTCACATTCGCCAACAACAACTAAAGTTCCAGACATCAATTTGTCGCCAATTTTTTTATTAACGTTAATGGATTCTCCCGTAAGAATAGACTCATTTAGTTCAGCGTTTCCTTGTAAAACTTTACCATCTACAGGAACTTGTGAACCAACAGTAAGTTTGATTATGTCACCTTTTTTAATTTCACTTGCAGTGATTTCTAGAACTTCTTCGATGCCTTGACTATCTTTACGAATTGTGTGATATTTTTGATCGATTAATAATTTTAATTTATCTAAAGTTCGTTTGGCTTTGAACTCAGTTGCGATTCCAATTGCTGAATTGATGACAATGATAAACATAAATAAACATTGTTGAATTTCGCCAGTTGTCAGAACAACTAGTGCAACTATAGTCAAAATAACATTAAAAAGCGTAAATATATTATCTTTTAAAATACTTGCAATTGAACGAGATGATTTCATTATCAATATTATACGATAGTTAGTTTGTGAATTGAGATTTATAAATTAAGCAATTAGCGATAGTGGCAATCCCTTCACCCCTCCCTGCAAAACCGAGACCATCAGTCGTGGTTGCAGAAATTGAGATTTTCGCTCCGTTTAAGGCTTTACTAATTACCTTTTCTGCTTCCTCTCTTCTGGGGGCGAATTTAGGACTATTACTGATTATTTGGGCAGAAATATTACCAATTGTATATCCATGTTTAGAAATAGCTGAATATACTAATTCTAAAATTTTTAAACCGCTAATTCCTTCAATTTTTACTCCAACCTTTTCTTCTTGGAGGAATTGCCCAATATCTTCCATTCCTGCTGCATTTAAAAGAGAATCAGCTATAGCGTGACAAGCAACATCACCATCACTATTACCTAAAAGTCCATTTTGCCCTTCCCAAAATAATCCAGCAAGATATAAATCTCTTTTTTCATTTTCACCTGCAAAAGCATGAGTATCAAAACCTGTTCCGATAATTGGTAAATTATTCATATTTATATTATGGCATATCTTAAAGTATAATGTCATTATGTTAGATAAAAGAAATTTTGTGAATTGTCGTTGGGGAATTTTGGGAACAGGTGGTATAGCTGCAACTTTTGCTAGAGAGGTTATGGCAGAAGGTGGGCAAGTTGTTGCTGTTGCTTCTAGAACTTTTGAGAAGGCGCAAAAATTTCAAGAAATATGGGGAAGCGGACGATATGGTGTTCAAAATGGGCAATCGGCAGGAGGTCCAGCTTATGCGGGTGGAAGTAAGATTGCTAAAGTTTATGGATCTTATGAAGAGTTAATTGCAGATCCTGATGTTGATGTGATTTATGTCGCTTCACCTCATTCAGAACATTATAAGCATGCTAAAATGTGTTTAGAGGGCGGAAAGCCTGTTTTAGTTGAAAAAGCTTTTACTCGTAATCAAAAAGAGGCTAGAGAAGTTTTTGAATTAGCAAAATCAAAAAATTTATTTTGTATGGAGGCAGTTTGGACAAGATTTTTGCCTCATATTAAAGCAGTTAAGAAGATTATTGATCGTGGTGATATCGGAGAGATTCTTCAAGTTACAGGTGCGTTTGGAATTAAAAAAGAATATGATCCTAAACATCGTCTTTTCAATCCTGACTTAGCGGGAGGATGTCTTCTAGATTTAGGAATCTATCCTCTTCAGTTAATTCATATGATTTTGGGATCTCCTCAAGATATTCAAAAACAAGTTCACGCTTTTGGAGGATTGACACCAGATAGGGTAGATGGAAATTTGTCAGTTGGAATTGAATATAATAATCCAAGCAGTCCAGATCAATTACGAGGAAATATTTCAAATAAAACTGTTGCAAGTTTTACATCAACAACTCTTGGCTTTACGAAAACCGTTGCTTCTATTGTCGGAACTGAAGGAAGAATTGATATTTTTGCGCCTTTCTATCGTCCGGCTAATTTTGAAGTGACAATTTATAATCAAGAAAATGGTGAAACTGAGCATTCTGGGTTCCCAACTTATACTTATAATGGGAAAATAGAGTATGATCAATTATTTGGGCAAGATGCTAAATGGGGAATGCATTTTGAGGCGATTGAGGTTGCAAATTGTTTGGCTACAGGAAAAATTCAGAGTGAGATTATGTCTTGGCAAGATACTTTGGAGTTACAAGCGATTATGGATGAAATTCGCTCTCAAGTCGGAGTAAAATTCCCCGGGGAATAATCAACTGTCATCCTGACTTGTTTCAAGATCTTTTATCTTAGAAAATGCTCTATATTGTCTAACACGCGCATTGTTCTTTTCTCATATTATGCTTGTAGCTGTGTGGTAAAATTTCCGGACTCATTTTAAAATGCTAAGTATTTCTAGCAAGCGAAGCCTGCGAGTTCCCCTCCTGTGGAGGGGTGGCACGAAGTGACGGGGTGGTCGGACAATAGTATCCCAAGAGACCACCCCACCCTACGGGCATCCCTCCATAGGAGGGGAACTTAAGTCACCGCAAATGGTCCCTCCTTCAGCAGGAGGGGAACTTAAGTTGCGATAAAGAGTCTGGAAATTTTACCGCATCGCTTGTTAGTGAAAATTTAATTTTATTTATATGAATCGCTAAAGCTCATATAAAATCAAATTTTCAATTACGAAGATATAAATATTTTCAAAGATAGAATAAATTATTGAATGGATGGATAATTTTCAAACGAGAGTTAAGCTGACCGCAGGACAAATGACGGAGCATTTTGATTTATGTCCTGTTGAGGCATGATTTTTCTGCCTCTATATCGAGTTTGAAAATCCCGCCTGCTTCGCAGAAGGGGAATAATTTTCAAACGAGAGTAGATAGTATAATGTAAGTATGAGTTTGCTGAATAGTATTCGTGATAAGGTTGCTGATATAACCGGGCTAAAGGTTATTCGCGCTAATGGAAGAACGGACAAACGTAATCAAATTTTATCTGGTAATCGCTCAAGTGGAAATAAGCTTGGACAATTATTAGCCGGACGCAAACAAAAAACAAGTTTAAAAGGATTACAAGATGCGGCTGCTGGTTTAGCTGAAGATGCAGCAAGAATAAAGCAACAGAAAAAAGGGAAATTAACTGCTCGAGAACGTATTGATCTACTTTTGGATGAAGGAACTTTTTTAGAAGTTGGACGTTTTGTTGGGGCAGATCTAGCTGATGAAAATTATCAGGGGGCTGCTGTAGTAACTGGTTTTGGTTTTGTCGGCGAACAAAGAGTTGCTGTCTATTCTCAAGATTTTACAATTCATGGAGGAAGTCTAGGAGAAGTTGAAGGACAAAAGATTTGCGACTTGATTGACAGAGCGCTAGATGAAAGAATTCCAGTTGTTGCTATTTTAGACTCTGGTGGAGCCCGAATTCAGCAAGGTGTTGCTGCTCTAGGATATTACGGTAAAATTTTCCGTAAGACAGTTGAAGCTAGTGGGGTAATTCCTCAAATCTCTTTAATTCTTGGGCCTTGCGCTGGTGGTGCGGTATATTGCCCAGCTTTAACAGATTTTATTGTGATGACTCAAGAAAATTCGCATATGTTCGTGACTGGACCAGATGTTGTTAAAGCAGTTACGGGTGAAGAAGTTACAGCGGACGATTTAGGCGGCGGAATGATGCATAGTTCTATTTCTGGTGTTTGTAATCATTTAGCTGAGAATGAAGAAAGCGCACTTGAATGGACTCGTGTTCTTTTAAGTTTTCTTCCTCAGAATTTTGAAACACCAACTATTTCTTATCCTTATCAAGATAACGCTGATGATCAAAATGCTCAAAATTCTTTAACTGAAATAGTCCCTGAAGACCCTAAACAAAGTTACAATATGCTTGATGTGGTTTACGCTTTGGTTGACTACGGAGAATTTTTGGAAGTTTCACAATTGTTTGCACCAAATATTATTGTAGGTTTAGGAAGATTCAATGGGCAAACTTGTGGGATTGTCGCGAATCAGCCGGAATTTAACGCTGGGACTTTAGATATTGATGCTAGTGAAAAATTAGCCAGATTTGTGCGTTTTTGTGATGCTTTTTCAATTCCCGTTGTAACTTTAGTTGATGTCCCAGGGTATCGTCCAGGAACTAACCAAGAGCATGCTGGAATTATTCGTCGCGGGGCAAAAGTTATTACAGCTTACGCTGAGGCAACTGTTCCGTTAGTTACGGTGATTTTGCGTAAAGCTTATGGTGGGGCTTATATCGTGATGGGCTCAAAAGAGATTGGTGCTGATTTCAATTTTGCTTGGCCAACAGCTCAAATTGCCGTTCTTGGCGCGGAAGGGGCGGTTGAAATTGTTCACCGCCGTGATTTGCGTAACGCTCGTGAAGCGGGTCAAGATGTTGATCAATTAAAGCAACATTTAATTGATGAATATAATAAGAAGACAATTAATGCTAACCTTTCGCAAGAAAAGGGTGCAATTGACGCTTTGATTGAGCCAGAAACAACTCGTGAGAATATAATTCGTTCATTGGCTGTTTTGAGAGATAAAAAACCAAATCGTGTTCACAAAAAACACGACAATCAACCTTTGTAGTTTATTTTTCCAAGTGTTAATACCAATAGTTTATCAAGATGATGATTTAATTGTTATTGATAAACCGGCTGGGATTGCAAGTCATGCCAGCGAATCTTGGAAAGGCCAAGATGTCTATCACCTTTTGATCGAACAAGGCGTTGAAATCAATACTTCTGGTGATGATTTTAGACAAGGAATTGTTTCTCGTCTAGATGTTGGAACGTCTGGTTTGATGGTTGTGGCTAAGAATGAACAATCTTATCAAAAATTAAAAGAAATGTTTAAGCAACATTTGGTCAAAAAAACTTACCTGGCTTTAGTGACCGGAAAAGTAAAAATAGCAAAAGGAACAATTAATGCCCCAATTGGAAGACATCCCAGTAGAAAAAAAAGAGCTTTATTTGCTGTGGTGGATGGTGGTAAACCTGCCATTACACACTTTGATGTTTGCAAAAATTTGACAGATAAAACTCTACTAAAAATAAATCTTCAGACAGGAAGGACACACCAGATTCGTGTTCATTTATCGGCTTATGGGCACCCTTTGGTTGGAGATGTAAACTATGGTGGTCCAGAATTTGATGGTTTAAATCATCCTTGGTTGCATTCTTGGCAATTGGATTTTTCGCACCCACTTACAGAAAAACAATTACATTTTGAATCTAAAATCCCAGAAGAATTACTGGCAGTTTTGATATAATATTTTATGATTATGAATTTGATTTATCCTCAACCGCATCAGCCATTTGATAGTTTTGGTCTTGGTCACTGTATAGCTATGGCGGTAATTTTTTTAGGAATGATTTCAATTGCAATTTTCAGAAAAAAGTTGCAAAATTCTAATGGTAAAATAATTCTTCGTAATATTTTTATTGTAATTTTGGCAATAGTTCAAATTTATGCATTTGTCTGGAATTATTTTTGGGGCAACCTTTTAAAAGAAATGTTACCTTTACACTTGTGTGGGGCAATATTTATCCCGATATTAATTTATCCTTTTGCTAAGGGGTTTTTGAAGCAATATTGTGCAGAATTAATATTTTTTTGGGGTATGTTAGGTGGATCTATGGCGACGATTTTTCCAAACCCAGAAGGGCAGAATTTCCCGCACACATTTGTTTTACAAACATTTATTTTTCACGGTATAATTCTTTGGTTTGCAATATATCTTGTTTGTGTTGAAAAACTAGAGTTGAAAGTTATTTCAGTTGTTCGGGTAATTTTTTCAACAATTGGTTTGTCAGTTTTTGCTGAGATTGCTAACCATTTTATTGGCTCAAATTATTTATTCTTGAATGGTAATGTTGAAGGTGTTTCAACACCTTTAGATTTATTTGGAACAGGAATCACTCGTTATATTGGTTTAGTTGTTGCCTTTTCTATTGTTCAATTCATAATTTTCGGGATTTATAAGTTATTTTCTTCGAAACAGAAAATATCGCCGGCGTATAATGTAGTTAATGGCTGATAAAGTAAAAAATATCGAAAAACCTTCGGAATTACAAAGGGATTTAAAAAATAGGCATATTCAGTTAATCTCAATTGGTGGTGTAATCGGTACTGGCCTTTTTCTTGGTTCAGGAAAATCAATTGCTATGGCAGGACCTTCAATTCTTTTGACATATTTAATTGTTGGAATTTTTGTATTTTTTATTGTCCGGGCTCTTGGCGAGTTGTTAATGTCAAATTTAAAGCGTAAATCTTTCTTAGATTTCGTTGATCACTATTTAGGGCACAAAACAGGTTTTATCACTGGTTGGACTTATTGGTTTGCTTGGGTAGCTTTAGGAGCGACTGACTTAACAGCAACTGGAATGTATATGAAATTTTGGGCACCAGATCTTCCACAATGGCTTCCGGAAGTTGTAGCAATTCTAATTTTACTTGCTATTAATTTAAGTGCTGTAAAATATTTTGGCGAAATTGAATTTTGGTTTGCTTTGATTAAAGTTGTTGCTGTAATTGCATTGATAATTGTTGGAGCTATAATTATTTTTGCAAATATTGGTAATGGAACTTCTGATGCTTCAATTACCAATCTTTGGCAGCAAGGTGGATTCTTTACAGGCGGTTGGTCGGGCTTCTTGTTATCTTTCCAAATTGTTACTTTTGCTTTTGTTGGAGTTGAAGTAATTGGAGTAATTGCTGGTGAAGCAGAAAAACCAGAACGAAATATTCCTAAAGCAATTAATAATGTTCCTCTGCGAGTTGGAATTTTTTATATTGGCGCGCTTTTAGTGATTATGTGTGTTCACCCTTGGTCAGTTTATAAAGCGGGTGAATCGCCTTTTGTTGAGGTTTTTTCACAAGCAGGTGTAACAATCGCTGCTTCTATAATTAACTTCGTAGTGTTAACTGCAGCCGCTTCGGCTTGCAATTCAGCTTTATATTCTTCATCTAGAATGTTAACTTCTCTTTCTGATCAGAATAATGCACCAAAAGCTTTTAGTGTTCTAACTAGACATGGAACTCCGAAATATGCCCTCTTTACTTGTGCAGGAGTAGTTTTTTCTGTGATTATTTTAAATATTTTTGTTCCTTCTAGGGCTTTTGATATTGCCAGTTCACTTTCAACGATTTGTTTTGTCTTTGTTTGGTGTGTAATTATAATTACTCATATGGTTTATCGTAAACAAACTCCTAAGGAAAAATTGGGCAAATTCAGAATGCCTTTATATCCTTATTCGAGTTATGCAATATTTGTATTTATCGCACTGGTAACAGTAGTTATGTTATTTATAGTAGATACATTAATAGCCTTAATTATTTTACCGATTTTTCTTGTGATATTGTATGTTGCTTATCATTTTTATCACAGAAATAAATCTATTGAAAAATAGTTGCAAGTGGTAGTTGTGATAAAATGTCAATTAAATTAAAAGATATATATTTTGCACTAGATAAAATTTTCCCGTTTGCAATTCAAGAAAGTTGGGATAATTCAGGAGTTCAAGTCGGTTTACCAAATGATGAAATTTCTGGGGTATATTTTGCAACAGACATTTGCTTTGAGACTATTGAGAGAGCTAAAAGGAACCAGTGCAATTTGATTGTGACACATCATCCCTCAATTTTTAGGGCACCAAAAACAGTTGGAGTTCCGGTGAGTGAGCCAGAATCTGGAATTAGCCCAGCTGGAATTTTGACAGCTAAGTTGATGAGAGAAAAAATTGACCATATTGCGATTCATACTAATGCTGATCAATGTTATTTGGGAACAGCTGATATAGTTGCTAGATTATTGGAATTGAAGAATATTGAAACATTAATAACGAATTCAAGTTCCGCTAATTTTTCAAATAAAGAAATAGGATTAGGTAGGATTGGCGAATATACCGAAAAAATCTCTCTTTTAGAATTGTTGGAAAAGTTAAAGAATATTCTATCTAGATATTTTGATAATCAAGTTCCAATCAAATACACTTCAAGTGATTTAGGTTTAAAGATTCAAAAAATTGCTTTACTTCCTGGCAGTGGAGATGATTTAGATTTTCTGCAAGCTGCAAGAAAAAAAGGAGCAGATGTTTATATCACCTCAGATTTGAGACATCACCCTGCTTTAGATCAATTAACCATAAATAATTATTATAAATCTATTGGGCAAAAAGAATTAGTTTTAATTGATGTTCCTCATTCAGTAATTGAATCCTTATTTTTGCGTGTTAGGGAAGGTGAAAATTTCGTAGGTAAATGTCTTCTGGGGGTTAATGGCGTTTTTGAAACAAAACTTAAAGAAGTTATTGAATCAAACAAACTGGAGATTAAAATTGTTTCTGAAGCTTTAGAAAGCACAGATCCCTTTGTTTTCTTTTAATTTGCTGGATAATTATTTTGCTAATTGATTTTCTGAGATAGCTGATTCTAGTCTATCTAATTTTTCAGTCATCATATTATTATATCCAGGCCTAATATCAGCTTTTAAAACAACTTCAGTTCTGATTCCTTGGTTGGCAAGAGAGAAAGTGCAATCTTTGACAACTTTCATAACATCGTCCCATTCTCCTTCAATTTCTGTAAACATAGAGTTTGTTTGATATTTTAGTCCTGAATCAGAGATTATTTCTATAACTTTTGCAATTTCTTTAGAAACTTCGTCACCTGTTCCTAATGGACAGATTGCGAGCGCAATTAATGTATTCATTTTAACTCCTATTCTTTTTGTTATTTTCTATTTGCGTTCCAAGCTTGAACTAATTCTTCAGTAGCTTGTTTTGGATTTTTTGCACCAGCTATAGCAGAAACCACAAACCAACCGGCGATGGCTGTTTTTGCTAAATCAGGAATATCTGCTAGCTTAACACCTCCTCCAACCACAACAGGTAGAGGGCTAACTTTTCCAAGTTTATCAATTTCATCTAAAGTTTGGGTGATAATTGTTCCATCTATATTTAAGCCACAATCTTTTTTTGTTTCGGTTGGGTGAAGAGGTCCGGCTCCAAAATAACTAATTGGTGAAATGTCAATATTTTGAACGTAGGAAATTAAATCTTGAGTTGGGGCAGAAAGGCCCACAATTGAATCTGGACCTAAAAGTTTACGACAGATCGAAACTGGAATGTCTGTTTGCCCTACATGAATTCCATCAACTTTGTAACCTAAATCACGAGCGGCGAGAATTACGTCTAAGCGGTCATCAACGACAAAAGCAACTTCTTTTTCAGTTTTGCTTTTGAATTCTTTCAGAACTTTGGAAATTTTACCACATTGTTCAATAAGTGCTTTAGCAGAAGAAACTTTAGAACGAAGTTGAACGAAAGTTACACCTCCTTCAATGGCTTCTTTTACTATTTTTTCAACAGGTCTACCTAGTGTATTTTCTTCACCCAAAACTAAATAGGCTGATAAATCAAATTTTGTCATTTATACTGTCCTTTCTGTTGTGCGATTGATGATTTCTAATAAATCTTTTCCTTTGACTAAAGATAAAGCATCTACGAATTCAATTTGAAAAGTTCCTGTTCCTTTACTATTTTCTGTAATATATTTTTCTGCACATTCTTGACAGTAATTATAGACTATAGTTCCTGTTAGTGCGGCAATCAACGGCGAAGTAATGGTTGCATAACTTGCAATAACTCCTCCTAAAGAACAACCCGCACCTGTAATTCTTGTGGCTAAAAAACTTCCTCCGAGGCAGCGGTAGACTTTTTCCCCATCAGTGATAAGATCTTTTTCTCCAGAAACAGCAATTACACCTTTTGTAAATTTAGCTAAAGCTATGGCTGCTACTTCAGCAGATTCTACAGTATCTGAAGAATCAACCCCTACACCTTTTATCTGGATAGATTCTGAATTTTGAGTAGGAGTAGAATTAAGTGAATTTAAATTCCAACTTTGGGCTAATGAAATAATTTCGCTAGCGTTACCTCTAATAACTGAAGGTGGAAAATGTTTGAAAGATTGAAATATATTCTCACGATCAGTCCCCATTCCAGCTGCAACTGGATCTAAAATCCAAGGGATATTGTTTTGAACTGCAGCTTTGGCAGCAGCGGGGAAAGATTCCTTACAAATCGGTAGTAAAGTTCCCATATTGATATAAATTGATTTAGCAACTGAAGCCATTGCCGTTGCTTCTTCAGGGAGCTGAACCATAGCAGCATTAGCCCCAACTGCAAGTTGTGTATTTGCAACAAAATTCATTGTGACAAAGTTTGTTAAACTTGCTACTATCGGACTTTGATTTCTTAAATTATCGACAGCATTTACAATACTTTTTAATAAATTGTCTAACATTATATTTTCCTTCCGTCGGAATTACCCGAATCAAGTTCTCCGTCTAATCTCAGCCCTATACTAAATGTATAAATAGCAAATTTCCCATTCGCAGGCACCGGCTTAAAAACATTATAGTCTAAAAGTATAATGTTTAGGTATGGCACTAGAAAATTATACAAACAGAGCTTTAAACGGGGTATTTGCTATAGATAAACCGACTGATGTGGGTTCGGCTGCGATTGATTATAAAATTAAAAAACAGTTAGCTAAAATATTAGGTGTTTCAAATAAAAAAGCTCCTAAAGTTGGACATGCCGGGACTTTAGACCCTTTCGCTTCAGGTGTTTTAATTATCGGGGTTGGAGAAGGAACAAAAGAACTTCATAAACTTGAGAGTGATGAAAAAGAATATCTGGCAACAGTTCGTCTTGGTTGGCAGACAGATACTGATGACTTTACTGGACAAATAATTTCTACTGTTTCACCTGTAGGGATAGATAAAGATAAAATTGAAAAATCTTTAGCAAAATTGAGAGGGAAGATTAAGCAAAAACCTTCTAGTTATTCTGCTAAAAGAATTGCCGGAACTGGTGGTAAAAGAGCTTATGATATTATGCGTGAAGGGGGAGAAGTAGAACTCCCTGAGGTTGATATTGAAGTTTATGAACTAGAGTTATTAGAAATGGGAGATTTGATACAAGCGGATTTCTTTGATTCAGAAGAAAATAAACATATTGTAGAGTGCTTAGATATAAAAATTAAGGCACGAGTTTCTTCGGGAACTTATATTCGAGCGCTCGCAAGAGATTTGGGAGCCAATTTAGGAGTTGGAGGACATCTTAGGAGTTTGAGACGAACTAGAGTTGGTAAGATCGGTAGTCGTTTCAATTGGGAAATTCAAAAATGTCAAAATTTGAATAATATTTTAACTATTGAAGATATTGATGGATTCAAAAATATTCTTAACCCCTATCCAAATGGATCTGTTGTGACTTTGGGAAGTTTTGATGGTGTTCATCTAGGTCATCAAAAATTAATAAAAACTACTGTCCAGCAAGCTAAAAAAATCGGTTCAAAATCAGTTGTATTAGTTATTGATAGTGGATCTATCGTTACCGAAGAAAGTCTTACAACATTAGATTATCGCATAAAGCTAATTAAAAGTCTCGGTGTTAGTGAGGTTAAAGTTGTCAATTTATCTAATATTAAAGATTTAGAATATACTTCTTTCTTGGATAAATTAATTTCACAAATTGGACTTAGAGAATTTGTTATGACTGAGGAAATGCGGTTTGGTAAGAATCGAGAAGGAGAAATAGACTCTGTAAGTAATTATCTTTCGGCTAAAGACATAAATGTTAAAAGAGTTGATTTAGAACAAGTAGAAGATGGAGAAAAAATTTCTTCTAGCGATATTCGTTCGTTAATTAAAGTGGGTAAAGTTGATGAGGCAAGTAAAATGCTTGGGAAAAGCTATAAATTGTCTGGTTTGGTTGTGCACGGATTTGAAAGAGGAAGAAAAATTGGTTTCCCGACTGCTAATTTAGAGGATATAAAAACAATCATTCCTGCAGAAGGGGTTTATTACGGTTCTGTATCTTGGAAAGATAAGCATGAGGCACACAGAGAGGCTGCCATGATTTCAATTGGTAAAAATCCAACTTTTAGTAATGATAGTCTTTCTGTAGAAGTAAATCTTCCAAAATTCAATACTAAAAAAAATGACCAGAATCAATTGAATTTGTATGATAAAGAATTAAATATTGCTTTCTCAGCAAAAATTCGAGAAATGATCAAATTTGAAAGTATTGAAGATTTAAAATCAAATTTGGATTACTGCGCAAAATTAACACTTGCAGCTTGGTCGGTTGATCGTGGTGGTGTCATTGTTTTTCCAACAGATACAGTTTTTGGTTTAGGGACAGCACTTTCAAATTCGTCAGGTTTGGATAAAATCTACCAACTTAAAAATAGAGAGCGCAGCAAAAAACTTCAACGAATGGTTGGAAGCGTTAAACAAGCAGTTCAACTAGGAGAATTTGGAAGTCAAGAGATTGCTTTAGCTGAAAAATTTTGGACAGATGATCGCAAAGGTGAAATAAGCAAAGGTGGATTAACGATTGTGGCGGGAGAATGGGCGTATAGAATGCCAAGTAATAAGGTTGCTTTAGATTTGTTGAATCTTACTGGTCCGATGTGGACAACTAGTGCGAATCCATCAGGAGATATTACTCCGAAAAACTCTAGAGAGATAGAGAATTATTTCGGATCTAAAATAAATTATTATTTTGATGATATATTTAACGAAATATCCTCAAGTAATCAAGCTTCTACTGTTTGTGAGGTTAAAGATGGTGAGGTTATAATATATAGAGAAGGAAAAATTACGGAGAAAATGCTGAAGGAGGCGTTGAGATGAAAAAGAAACATACACATGATGGATCAAGCGGGATTGAAGAGACTGAATTGATTGAAATTCATCCAGTTGACCCTCAAGAAAGATTAGTTTCAAAAGTCGTCGAGCAATTAAATAGTGGTGCTGTAATTGCGTATCCTACAAGCTCTGGGTATGCCTTAGGTTGCAAAATTGATGATACAAATGCAATTGAAAGAATTAGAACTATCCGTGATTTGCAAGAAAAACAAGATTGGACGCTGATGACAGCTTCAATTTCTCAAGCTTCTCAATATGCAAAAATTGGAAATAGAGAATTCAAATTTTTAAAAAGTGTTGATCCAGCTGGTTTCACTTTTATATTTAAGACTATGCCAGAGCTTCCTAAAAAAACAAATTCAAAACGTGGGACAGTTGGAATAAGGATAGCTGCTAATAAAGTAACGCAATCAATCTTAGAGGAACTTGGTGAGCCAATTATCTCGACCTCTCTTTTGCTTCCAACAGAGGAAGAAAAAGATAAAGGACAAAAATATCATAAATCTTATGCTAGTGATGCAAATATGCTTTCTTTTACCAATGGATTTGATGTTCAACAAGCTCTTGATAAACGAATTGAGCTTGTGATTGGGGCAGGTGAAGTTCCCGCTAACTCAACAACTATTTTAGATTTAACTGAGTATTCTCAAACGGGAGAGTATGTCGTTCTTCGCCAAGGTCTCGGGGTAATTTGAGTTTATTTGTCGTTATTTACTGCTTTTCGAAAAGTGCAGTGCTTAAGCACAGCCCTCTTTTCTTCAAAGCTAGTAACTAACTTCCAAATAATTCTCAAATTAAATTTAAGTTTATTTGAGCGAACTTCTTCGTTTTAAAAAGTGCAGTAATA
>JAISHP010000151.1 GCA_031262545.1 Candidatus Ancillula hodotermitis
CTGTACCTATGCTAAATAAATTTCAGAACTACCACTATAAGGCGGTGCAGTAAAAATTCGGACACTCTTGAAAAAATCAAAATTCATTTTTACATAATTTTATCTATTTCTTCAAACACGAATGATGTTTTTATTCCTCTGCGCTTACAAGCCGAAAGGATACGATTTAAAAGTTTATCATACAATTTGTAGTCTTCAGGAGTTTTGCGTTCAAAAATCCCATCTGGAAAATTTTGTTTTATTTTACGAGAAATAAATTCATGCTGTAAAATTTCAGATTCTTGTAAGTTTTCAGCCAAAATCCGAGGTACAACTTCATCAATAACTTCCTGATCGATTCCTTTTTCGCGCAATTTTTGGCGAATATTCCATTCTCCTTTAGCATGACTTATTTCCGAATAAGCTAAATCTTCTGCATATTTGACATCATTTAATAAACCATTTTCTTTAAAATGCTCAATAATCTGATCTGAAAATTGAGAAAAATTATGAACGCTCAGTTTTTTTCTTAATCCCAAACAAGAATAGCCTCTTGCCGACAAAAGTCTTAAGGCGTAATTTTGAGCCTTATCAAAAGCAGTATCTTCTGTTTGACCTTTATTAGCATCCTTAAAAAACTCATCGTCACTAGAGCCTTTTGTTGGCAAACTATTACCCAAATTCACTTTAGAAAAAGATTCAGGCTTAACTCCTCGTTCCTTGAGGAATTCTAGAGCGTCTTTAATAATTACTCCTTATTTGCGTCCTGTTTATCAATTTTTTCTTCTGAAGTTTCTTCAGGTTTTGGATTCATAATATCACGAATCTTTTGCTCAATTTCTGAACAAAGTTCAGGATTATCTTTCAAGAACTGACGTGCGTTTTCCTTACCTTGTCCTAATTGCCCACCATCGTAAGTAAACCAAGACCCAGATTTAGAAATAACCCCTTGGTCTACACCAAGATCGATAATAGACCCTTCTTTTGAAATTCCTTCCCCATAAAGAATATCAAATTCTGCAATCCTAAAAGGAGGAGCCATCTTATTCTTAACAATCTTTACTTTTGTCCTATTTCCAACAGCTTCATCACCGTTTTTCAAGGTTGATATTCTTCTAATATCCATACGAACAGAAGAATAAAATTTCAAAGCATTTCCACCAGTCGTTGTTTCAGGATTACCAAACATCACACCAATTTTCATACGAATTTGGTTAATAAAAATCGCAGTAGTGCCGGTTGCTGAAAGCGATCCAGTAATTTTTCTCAAAGCTTGAGACATCAAACGAGCTTGCAAACCAACATGGCTCTGCCCCATGTCTCCCTCAATTTCCGCCTTTGGAACCAAAGCTGCAACTGAGTCGACAACTACCAAATCGACTGCACCAGAGCGAATCAACATATCGGCAATTTCAAGTGCCTGTTCACCTGTATCTGGTTGAGAAACTAATAATTCATCAGTATCAACACCTAATTTTCTAGCATATTCAGGATCTAAAGCGTGTTCAGCGTCAATAAAAGCAGCTATTCCACCTTGTTTTTGAACCTCTGCAACAGCATGCAAAGTAAGAGTAGTTTTCCCTGAAGATTCTGGACCATAAATCTCAATAATACGACCGCGCGGTAAACCACCGATCCCTAACGCCATATCTAAAGCAATTGAACCAGTTGGAATAACAGGGACTTCTTGCTTGACTTCATCGCCAAGGCGCATTATAGACCCTTTTCCAAACGATTTATCAATTTGAGCTAGAGCCTGCTCAAGAGCTGCTCTTTTTTTATCATCGATTTTTTTATCTAATTTTTCGTCCGCTTTTCCGTTACTTGCTTTTGCTGCCTTTAATGCCATTTTCTCTCTTTCTTTTTTTTTGAATTTTTATTTATATTATATTTTTATTACTGATATAAAAGAATCTAATGACGCTTGATTGTGAACAAAATAATTATTCACAATCAAGCAAAATTCTTCTATCTCCCAGTTCCGCCGTAAACCACGGCCTCTTCTTGTTCGCTGTCTAACTCAAAAGCAGTATGCAAAGCCTGGACAGCAGCTGGGAGTTGATTAGCTCTCGTAATAACTGAAATACGAATTTCCGAAGTTGAAATCATTTCTACATTCACATCAGCATCTCGCAAAGCTGCAAAAAACTTTGAAGAAACACCAGAATTTGTCTTCATTCCAACACCAATCAAAGAAACTTTACCCACCCGATCGTCAAGTTCAATCCTATTAAATCCAACTTGATCCTTAACAGCACTCAAAGCTTCAATCGCAGAATTTCCTTGTGAACTAGGAAGAGTAAAAGAAATATCTGTATACCCCTGAACTTGAGTTGAAACATTTTGCACAATCATGTCAACATTAATATCTTTGCTTGACATTAATTCAAAAACTCTTGCCGCAACTCCTGGACGATCAGGAACCCCCACAATTGTCACTTTTGATTCTGAAGAATCGTGAGCAATTCCGGTGATCAAAGGTGCTTCTAAATCTTCAACATCCATCTTTGTTTCCTTTCCAATTATAGTTCCTTCTTTATCCGAAAAACTTGAACGGACATGAACTTTAACATTAAATCTTCTGGCGTATTCCACACAACGTAATGCCAAAATTTTAGCACCACTAGCAGCCATTTCTAACATTTCATCATACTCAACAGCAGCAATTTTATGCGCTTTAGGACAAATTCTTGGGTCAGCAGTAAATACGCCATCAACGTCTGAATAAATTTCACAAACATCTGCCTTTAAAGCAGCAGCTAAAGCAACAGCAGTCGTATCAGACCCGCCTCTTCCTAGTGTTGTTACATCTCTAGACCCTTTATGCAAACCTTGGAACCCAGCCACAATAGCCACTTGCCCTTTAGCTAAAGTCTTTGAAATTCTTTCAGGAACTACGTCTGCAATATGCGCCTTACCATATTCCTCGTTAGTAAAAATTCCAGCTTGCTGACCAGTAAAACTCTTTGCTTTTACACCTAATTCTGTCACAGCCATAGCTAAAAGAGACATTGAAATTCTTTCACCAGCAGTCATCAAAATATCCATTTCTCTTCTGCTTGGTTTTTTAGTAATTTGTTGTGACAAGTCAATTAATTCATCAGTCGTATCTCCCATAGCACTAACAACCGCTACAACTTGATCCCCTCGACTAGCGTAAGAATAAATTCGTTTGGCAACTCGCTGAATGTGCTCAACATCTGCAACAGATGATCCACCAAACTTTTGAACAACTAACATACTTAAACATTATACCGCCCGAACAGGAGGATAAATATGGTCTCCAAATTAACATTAGAAGTGCAACGCCTTTATCTAGTATAATTTAATTTAGAAAAAACAAAAAATTTACTAAAAGAAAGGCGTTGCTTATGAGTACTGCATACTCACATTTAATTATACAGGAAAGAATAACTATTCAAACTATGTTGGACCAAAATAAAAGCATTTCTCAAAATGCAGACAGCCACTATTGCGACTAGGGTTACGCCAGAAGTGAAAAGAAAGGTAAATAATGTCGTTGAGAGCTACAGATTGGATATCTCATCAGTTATGAGAGCTTTTGCTATGCAAATTATACGGACCAAAAGCATACCACTTGATTTAGCACCACAGACGACATACAGTCCAGAATTCATTGCACAAGTGCAAGCATGGAAAAGCAAATTAAAGAAGAATAGCCGTCATGTAAAAATCAACAATCACTCAAACGATCGATATATTTTTTCCATTTATAATGTTTCTTTTACAATGATTTAGTTCGTTTAATTGACTGTTCCAACCGCCACTCACGTATTTTTTTATGATTTCCACTAAGCAACACTTCTGGCACTTTCATTCCTTTAAAATCAGCCGGTTTAGTATAATTTGGGTATTCTAAAAGAATCTTTCCATTTTCATTCAATTCATGAGATTCTTCAACAATTGACTCTGGATTGCCAACAACCCCAGGAATTAACCTAGTAACAGCTTCAATCATTACCAAAACAGCAACTTCTCCCCCAAAAAGAACATAATCTCCAATAGAAACTTCTTGAACTCTTTCATCTCCGTTATTATTAAGCCCCAATTGTGCTTTATAATATTCAAAAACTCGTTCATCATATCCCTCAAAACGTCCACAAACAAAAATAATATCACTTATGCTGTTTCCCAAGTTATTTTCTGAGTTATTTTTTTTGCCTGCAAGCTCGTGAGCAAGTGGTTGCGTAAACTTTATTCCGGCAGCAGAAGTGAAAATCAAACGACAATTATCTGACAAAACTGAATCAATTGCTCTGGAAAGAATATCAAAACGCATCACCATTCCTGCTCCACCGCCATACGGAGTATCATCAACATTGAAATGTGGAGGGTCAGCAAAATCTCTTAAATTTATAATATTAACCTCAATAATACCTTTGTTAATTGCTTTTCCTAAAAGAGAAATTTTTAGAGGTTCAAAATATTCGGGAAAAATTGTTATAATACTAATCTTCATAATTTCCTAAATTTAATCAATGTCAAAAAGACCATCAGGAGGAGTAATTTCTAAAAAATCATTTTCAATATCAACAATAGGAACAATTTGTCTAACAAAAGGTACTAAAACTTTTTTACCCGTTGATTTATTGGTTGATTTTCCCATTGATTTACTACCTAAATCTATTTCAATCTCAAGCAAATCTTGCGCAGGTCCTTCTATAATACTTACAACTTTACCAATATTTTGTCCATTTTGTAGCACCTTCAACCCAACCAAATCTGCGAAAAAAAATTCTGTGTCTGTATCTTCATCAGAATTAACTTCGATTAATAATTCTTCACCTTTACGGAGCTCAACATCTTCCCTTTTGCTAAGGCCTTCAAATCCGATAATCCAACGTGTTCCTTTTTTGTTCACTTGTTTTCTTGAAGACCTAATTTTTAATCCATTTAAAAAAGAACAGCCCACCTGCAATCTATTCTCAGGTTGATCAGTCTGAAGATTCAGATTGACCTCGCCTTTAAGACCGACAGGTGAGCCGATAGTTGCCACCACAAGTTGATGGACTTTTTTCATAATTTAATTTAACGTCCAAACTTATCTAGAACATCAACACGAATATTACCATTTTCTGATAATGTGTTAATCAAAGTTCTCAATGCCTGGATAGTTCTACCATTACGCCCGATTACTTTACCTACATCTTCTGGGTTAGTTCTAATTTGCAACAAAAGACCACGTGTAGTTTTTTTTGTTGAAATATGAACATCACCAGGATAAGATACAATCGCACGAACGCAATGCTCTAATGCTTCTTGTAACATTTTTATCCTCTTTTCTAAATTACTTTTCTAATTATTCGGCAGGAGTTTCTGCAGGAGTTTCTGTTTCTGTATTTTCAGCAGGAGCTTCCTCTTCAGAAGATTCAGCTGCAGGAGTTTCTGTAGCTGCAGCAGCATCTTGAGCTTCTTTCAAAGCAGCTTCAGCAGCAGCTTTCTCAGCTTCTTCTTTCGCTCTCTTTTCTTCTTCTAATTTCTTAGCTTTTTCTTGCTTAACCTTTTCAGCCTGATCAGCAGCAGCTTTAATTCTCTCTTCAGCTGAAGCTTTTGGAGCTTGAGGTTTTACAGTACTTTTAGCATCTTTATCACCCTTGAATTTACCCCAATCACCAGTCAAAGTCAACAACTTTTGAACAGTTTCTGAAGTTTGAGCACCAACGCCCAACCAATACTGTGCACGATCTGAATCAATCTCAATTACAGCTGGTTCACGAGTAGGATGAT
>JAISHP010000044.1 GCA_031262545.1 Candidatus Ancillula hodotermitis
TTGCAATTTTCTTAATCTGTTTTACGGTTTTATTCACGACAACTTGCCAACTCGAAGAATAAATAAAGTATCCTGCGAGCGCAAAAAAGTAGACAACAGCAACAGGGGCAAGCAATCTCAAAACTTGAACTATTGAAAATTCTGTCCGATACCCTTTTGTTGTATAATTCGCAGCGGCATGAATTATCACAATCAAGAAAGCCGCCACCATCCTCATAATATCCATTGAATTATTTCTAACTACTTTAGTTTTAACTTGAGACTTATTCTCAATTGTAAATTTTTGAGCGATTTTTATTTCATCTTTTATATATGCATAAATCGCACCTACAATCAGTGCCACTAAAAAAGTTATAAAGCATATCCCAAAATATTTATCAAAACTATCAACTTTTAATTTATGCCCCCAAATACTAGGATAAATCATATAAAGAAGAATATAATAAACCATTTCATGAATAATATAGATATAAACAGCCACCTTAGCGCCCAATCTAGAAATCAGGCACCCCAAAAAGCTATTATTAAATTTACCTATATTAGGATATTTAACAAGTAAAACAAGCAGTGCAAATGCAAAAATTATTTGCATCATATTAAATGCAGGGAAAAATGTTTGGTGGTTAGCGATAAGGATATTTTTAGATAGTAGATACTCACCAACGAGTAAAAAAAATGAGACAATAAATACTATCCAAACAACAAAAGCATGAACTTTTTGAATTGGGTTTTTGCTATCAATTTTTCTGACAAAATATCCAACCATATAAAATACTAATCCGTCAGTAAAGAAATTTAAATAATCAGATAATTTTGCCGCCGTTTGTGCTCCCAAAAGAGGAAAATAAGTCTGATTCAAACAGCATAATCCATAGCCAACAATTCCAGATAACAGGAAAACCCAATCAATAAATACAGACCTTTTAGCTTTGAATAAAATAGCAATTTTTATAAATAACCAGCGCAGACCTATAATATACAGTTGCGCAACCAAAAACCAAAGGATTGGATCAAAAGTAGGCCAACCATGAATCAGATTATTAAAAATATTTTGTGGTGTAAAAGTTGAAATTTTTTGAAAAAAAGATTGCTCAATTACCATACTGTAGGCAACAAATAAAAAATAACTAGCTACGAAAAGCCCCAGTATTTTTTTAAACTGATTTCCCAATCTAACTGATTGTTTTTTTAAATCAGAACTATAAGCAAAAAACCCTGAAACTACAAAGAAAAATGGAACACCGAGGTGACCGATAAATTGGAAAGATTCCCATCCTAAATTACCTAAATTAGAATTTCCCACAAACGGAATATGGAGCGCAACTATAAAAAAGGCAAAAAATAACCTAAAACTATCTAACGAATAATTACGCACTTTAACATTATATGTGAAAATTGGTCAAACTAACTATAATATATACATGAACATTCGTCAAAAGGCCTATCAGATATACAAAAAAATCGAAGATAGTGATAGTTATGCAAATCTAATAATGCATAAAGAATTAAAGTTAATCTCTGTTGAAAATAAACCTTTTTTGACAAATTTAATATACGGAACAATTCGAAATCAGTATAAATCAAATTATTTTATTGAACAAACTGCTAAAAGAAAAATTAAACAAATAGATAAAGAACTGTTACAAATTCTACAACTAGGGGTTTTTGAATTAACTGAAACGAATGCAAAAAAATATGCAATTATAGATGAATATGTCAGTTTAGCTAATAAAATTAGAGGAAAAGAGCGTTCGGGGTTTGTGAACGCTATTTTAAGAAACCTACAAACGGGCTATCCGAATAAACGTTTAGACATCCGATATTCTTGTCCAAAATGGATAGTAAACGAACTTCGTAAATCACTTCAGCATTACCATAAAGTAGACAAGCTTGAAGAATTACTTAAAGCGAATGATACACCTCCAAATACAGAATTAACCGACCTCTCAACTTTAGAATCTCGCTCTACTAATAGTACCGAACTTGAGAATTTAAGTTGGAATTTGATTGTCCAAGATTCAGGGTCACTAGAAATTGCCAAGTCAGTAATCAACTCTAGAAAAACAAAAAATGGTGAAAATTGGCTTGATTTATGTTCTGCACCCGGGGGAAAAGGGTTGGTTTTGGCAAGTTATATCAAAAATAACAATCTCAAAATTAAACTTACGCTAAATGAGCTTCACCCCCACCGTGCTGATTTAATCAAGCAAAATCTATCTCGCACAGATTTATCCAATTTTGCAACAATTACTATTCAAGATGGAATAAAATTTAACACTAAAGAAAAATTTGATCGCATCCTTTTGGATGCTCCTTGCTCTGGGCTTGGCTCAATTCGTCGTCGTCAAGATTTGCGCAACCGCAGTCGTCAAAATGAAATTCCAAGTCTTATTAGGCTACAAACTGAGTTAATTCAAAATGCGATTAAACTTCTCAAACCAAATGGAATTTTAGTTTACTCAACTTGTTCACCAATACTTGAAGAAACAACTAAAATTATTGATAAAACACTTAATGCAAATCCAAATTTATCAAAAATCCAAGAGACACAACTTTGGACAAATGAATCTAATACAGATTCAATGTATTGGTGTATCCTAAAATCTAAATAATCAACATCGAATTCACATATATAATATTACTATGCAATTAAAAGAGTTAACAACAATCCATATCGGTGGTGAAATTGATAAATTTGTCGAGTGCCACAGTGAAGAGGAAATAATTAATTCTTTTAAATTTGCTGATCAAAACAATTTACCAATTTTAATTATTGGCGAAGGTAGTAACCTAATTCCTAATGATGATGAGTTTAAAGGTTTTGTTATTAAAGATATACGAAATGATATTGTTAACAATACTTATTCTGCTGGAATTTTATTAGAAAATATTGTCAAACAGATTATAGATTCAAATCCAAATAGTGAAATTAGAGCACTCTCAGGGATTCCTGGAACAATCGGCGGAGCTGTTGTCCAAAATGCTGGAGCTTACGGAAGAGAATTTTGTGATTTTCTGGAATACACTCGAGTTTACGATCGTAAAACAAAAAAAATTATATATTTAACTAATCAAAATATCGAACCTGGATATCGTTCGACAACACTAAAAAATTCAATTCAAAATCAACCTTCCCCTCGTTGGATTGTTTTAGATGTTACTATAAATCCAAATCCAATTTTAAAGGAAAACACAAGAGGAAATCACACTCGTGAAGAAATACTTTTTTCCAGATCCGAGAAAGGAACTCTCTCTCCTAACAACGATAAAGGACAAGCGAATAAAATTGATAATGACAGATTTAGCGCCGGTTCTTTCTTCAAAAATCCAATTATTAGTCGAGAGAAATTTGCAAAAATGAACCTTCCGGAAAATGCCCCAAAATACGATGTTGAAAATCCAGAAAGAATTAAACTCTCAGCAGCTTGGCTAATTGAGAATTCAGGAATTCCTAAAGGTTTTTCTTTACCAGAATCAAACATTGCCTTAAGTTCAAAACACACACTAGCAATCACCAACCCTAATCAAATCGGCACTCGCTTAGAAGTCGAAGAACTAGCAAAATACATTCAAGAAACTGTCCTTAAAAAATACCAAATAGAACTCTCTCCTGAGCCTATCTTTCTGTAAATATTTCTAACAGTTAATTCATCACATTAATTGGATTATCGTTAAAATAGTGTTTAATACAATCAATTTGTTGCAGAATTAAAGCTTTGGATGCATTCGCTCCCCTAAAAGCATTATGTGGCGTCAAAACAGCATTTTTAGCCGAAAAAATTGGGTCATCTAAAGGCATAGGCTCCGTATCAAAAACATCAATTCCAACTGCAATATCACCTTTGCTTGCCCGAATATGTAATGCATTAATTCCATCAACCTGCTCGACAATTTGCGAGCGAGCAGTCTGGATAATAGTAGACCCAGAACGCAAGCAGTTCAAATCAGAAAGTTTGATAAGCTCTCTAGTTGAATCTAAGAGTGGTAAATGTAAACTAACAATATCAGATCTTGTCATCAATTCAGACAATGACTCAACCCTATCAGCCGACAATTCATCCATCAAATCTTGGCTTGGATTTGCATCCCAAACCAAAACATCAGCTCCTAGAAATTTAACTATTTTAGCAAAAGCTTGGCCAATCCCACCAAAGCCAACAATGCCAACCGTCTTTCCTGAAATCTCTTCACAACGATATCCTGACCATTTTTGTTTACGAATCTCTTGATTTAAAGTCGGAATTTTCCTCTGAACGCTCAAAAGAAGAGCTAAAGCATATTCTGCGATAGATTTGTCAGCATAATGAACACAATTCGTTACAGTTACCTGGGCTTCCCTAGCTTTTATCAAG
>JAISHP010000058.1 GCA_031262545.1 Candidatus Ancillula hodotermitis
TGCCGCCGGTATTTTTTTTGCCCCTGGGGCAATTTTGAAACAACACCACGGTGCAATCGGCCACTCCTAAAAAAAAAAAAAAACACAAAAAAAAAAACGACTCTATCTTTTTTATATAGAGTCGTTATTTTTTTTTTGTTATTCATTGATTTTTATAGAACCAAAGCTAGTTTTTGTTGTTGGTTGATTCTTAAATTTACCATTCAATTCAATATTTCCAGCATCTGTCTTGAAATTACTAGAGTCAATAATATTATTATCTCCTGTAATATTTCCAGCATCTGTCTCACAGTCTACTTGAGTTGCTGTCAAATAATTTAGAGATACATTACCAGCATTAGTTTCGCAATTTAAATTATTTATATTTGAGCTATCTATTTTAACCCCTCCCGCATCAGTATCAAGAGTAAAAGATGAGCCATTGTTACCTTTAACGTCAATATTTCCGGCATTAGTTTCAATCTTAACTTGTTTATCACTCGTTATGTCATTTGAGGTGATATTCCCAGCATTTGTCTTTACTGAAATGTTTAAATTATCAGGAATTGATAAATCTAATTCTTGAGTTTCGGTATTAAATCCAAATCCAAAGTGAACTTTAATATCATTTTTTTCTTTTATTTTTAAAGTTCCATTTTCAACAATGTAACTAAAATTTTCCGCATCCCCCCAAAACTTACCTGAAACTTGACTACCATTAGAAAGATTAACTTTACCATAATTCATATCAACATCAATTGATTGAATGGTCTTGACCTGATCATCTGAAATCTGAATTGAAATATCTTTATAATCTTTCTTCTGATTTAATCCCAAAACCAAATTTATGACAAACATAATTACTGAGAAAATTAGAATACCAACTACAATAAATAATATAATTTTTCCAATATGATTTTGTTGCTTATTTTTTACTTCTTTTTCCATTTTATTTCCTTTCAATTTTTATATTAAACCTTTTTGGCTTGCCCAAAAGCTAATTTCGTTTCTATTATTCAAATGCAGTTTTTTTAAAACATGTGATACATGTGTTTCTACAGTTCGAACAGAAATTCCTCTTTCTTTTGCTACTTCTTTGTATGTATTTCCTTGGGCAATTAATCTCAATATTGCCTTTTCAGTTTTACTAAGCAATCTATAATTTAAATCACTTTCATAGTTTTTATCATCTTCCTCAACAGCTGTAGATTGTTGATTGAATGCAGATAAAATAAAACCTGCTAATTTTGGAGAAAACACTGTAAATCCTTGCGCAGCTTGTTCTAGTGAATTATTAAGATCATTTTTTGAGATTGTTTTATTTATATAGCCTTTAGCACCAGCTTTAACAACAGCTGTAACATCTTCAAAAGAATCACTAACCGAAAGTGCTAAAAATGGTGGAGTTTCACAATTGATTAATCCATTAGAGCGACGTTGTTCATAAATATAATTGACCTTTTGAACAACCTCTGCCCCAGATCCACTTGGTAGATGAACATCTAAGAGAATTACATCTGGATCTTCTTGAACAATCTTAATAACAGCTGGTTCAACATCTTCAGCAAAACCAACAATTTCAAAAAGATTATTGTCAAGAGCCGAGATTACTCCTTGTCTGTATAACTCATGATCTTCAACAATAAAGACTTTATATTTTTGATCACTTTTCAAAGTGTTATTGTTAACTGACATCCCCAATCCTTTCTAGATTCATATTCAACTTTGCCACCTATAGATTCAATACGCCCTATAATACTCTCTCTAACTCCTAATCTGTCTTCAGGGATTTTGCTCAAGTCAAAACCATTGCCATGATCCCTGATCACAATTACAATTTCAGTATTTTCACTATCAATTGGAGTGACTTCCAAATATAAATTATATCCAGGCTTACCATGCTTGATGGCATTTATTAAACCTTGAGTTACAGACTTTAAAGCAACTTCCAAATATTTATTCATTCCAAAATCACCAACATTAACATAATCAATCTTCACTCCAAATTGTTTTTCAATTTCAATTGCAGTTAATTTCAAAGAGTCAGCTAGCGATTGACTCCTTGATTCAAGATTATCTTTACCTCCATTATAAAGCCATTCCCTAAGTTCAGTCTCTGTAAGTCTAGCTAAAGTTTCAACTTGCTTAGTATCACCGCTATTTTGTTGAATTAAAGCTAGATTTTGTAAAACAGAGTCATGTAGATAAGCAGCAAGTTCTTCTTTTTCTAACTCCTTAACTTTCTTTTGTCTATTAGTGTCTGCTACACCTCTCCAGATTACAATCCCGCCAAAAAGCAATAAACCTAAGGCAAAAACCATAGTTCCTGGAACTTCTATTCCTAATTCACGGGCTAGTGAAAGGAAGGCAAATGCAATTATGCAGAGCCCACCAAACACAAGGCGTTTATTTTTACGTGTAGCCATTTTTATCTATTTATTTTTCTTTACTCCAAAAAACACCATAGAGAACTAAAGCAATTCCAACTACAATAATTGCAAAAATTCCTGAATATTGTCTTACTGTTTGACTGAAAGTTCCGGAAATCATAGCAAAAAAACCTGCTAAAGCTGAACAAATTGTTATAGTTCCCCAAACAATACTTTTATAATATGGAGTTTTCGATAAGTCAGTATTAGTAATATTATTTTGTTCTTTAAATTTTTGTTGACCGTCTAAATTTTCACTTAAGTTATTTTTCATTTTTTCTTCTTTCTTCTTATTAATTAAACATTACTATCGGTTTTTCTGTTCGATCACCAAAATTAACATTTAATCCTGATGAGAAACCACCTGCAATAGCGAGAGAAAACATAATCGCAAATATTAGAATCAAACCTTGCCAACCATGAATTTTCCGCCCTTTAATCCCGGCAACCAAAGTTGTCACCCCAAAGATTAGTGTCCAAATCAATATAAATCCTGAATAAAGTGGGAATGAATCAGAAACAGATACTATTCCTGACATTTTTCCTAAATACAGAACGGCTCCACTAATTAAACAAAGTCCAAGTTCTAAAAATGAAATCTGTCGACTCATCCATTTATGCATCATTTTATATTCCGCTTTCTTTTGCCACTTTTCATTTTTATTGTTTATTTTTTGTTGAGCTCTCTGCTCTGCAACTTTTTGTGCACTTTGGACCTTTTCGTTCGCGTAAGCTAAACTACTATTTACAGATTCTTGAACACTATCAGTTGTTTTTACCAAATTTTCTTGAATTATAGCTGCTGGTTTAGTATTTTTGTTTGCAGTTGTTTGAGCTGTTTGCTCAGTATCTGTAGTTTCTGCAAAATGTTCTTGAAACTGAGATTTAGCACTTTGACCTTTATTGTTTGTGATTACAAAAAACAAAAAAATCGCAATTACAAGTGTGATAAATACTGCGATTAAACCATCTCCCCAAAAATTAGATCCAAAAACACCAAAATTACTAAGTAAACCAAAAATAATAATCAAACCGCCAACAATTAAATCGCCATTGAGCTCTCCACCATAGATAGTTACTGCCAAAGGAATTCTAGGATTTTCTTCACTAGGAAGCAAAATTGCTAAAGCTCCATATAGAAACAATCCTATTCCTAAAAACAATAGACAAATTAAAACTAATCTGACTAATCCTCTTTTCCAACCATACCTTAAAGCAAGCCCACCACTTACACCCGCAATCAGCTTATCTGAAGATCTTTTAATTCCTGTATTATATATCCAATTGAAAAATGAATTCTCATTTTCGTTTTCCATTTTATTTCCTTTCTAATTTTATCCTTAATTTCTTATTATCTTAGGCATCCTTTTTCTTTAACATTATCCCACCAACAACCAAGAAAACTATTGCCCAAATAGTTAATCCAATTGCCGATTGAGAGTGATTCAAAAGTAATCCTGCACCAATCCCATTAGTTGTCACTTGTGCTGATTCATTAGAAACCATAGTTTCAAAAAGTCCAGTTGGTAAAATCTTCGGAATATCTAACATCACTTCATTATTTAAAACCGCCCCTAAAGACTGAATTAATGAACCTAGAAGCAAAATTACAGCAAAGTAAATACCAAGAGCTCCAGCAGAATTTCTTAAAATAAAACCTAAGCC
>JAISHP010000108.1 GCA_031262545.1 Candidatus Ancillula hodotermitis
ATTTGGTAATATTGAGGGTGCAAGATTCATCTACGAGTCGACGGGGGTAAAAACGCATTTTCGTGATAAATCAGATGAAATATCAAGACCACGTGAAGTCTTTAATTTTCACCAACCCGAGACATTGCATAATTGGTTGCAGCAAGAAGAACGGGGTGATAATACATTAAAAAATCGTCTAATTCACAATTTTCCCAACTTGGATATGGGCAACTTCCGTCAATGCCAATTTGATGCGATAACTAATCTTGAACAATCTTTTGCTGAAAATAAGCCTCGTGCTTTAATCCAGATGGCAACTGGTGCTGGAAAAACCTATACCGCAATTTCGGAAGTATACCGCTTACTAAAATTTGCTAAAGCGAAGCGGATTCTATTTCTTGTCGACACTCGTAATCTTGGCAAACAGGCCATGCAAGAATTTAGTTCGTTTCGTCCGCAAGATGATACCCGGTTATTCACTGAACTTTATTCTGTTCATTCACTAAAAAAGTCATATATGCCTGACACTGCTCAGGTTTGTATCTCAACAATCCAGAGGATGTATTCAATGCTTAAAGGTAAAGAACTTGATGAATCTCTCGAAGAAGGCGAATTAACAAAAGAACAAGAGCAAAACCTTGCCAAGGAGCTAGTCGAATACAATCAGCAATATCCGCCTGAATTCTTTGATTTTATTATTATTGATGAGTGTCACCGCTCTATCTATAATGTTTGGCAGCAAGTATTAGATTATTTCGATGCCTTTCAAATCGGACTAACTGCTACCCCTGATAATCGAACCTTTGGCTATTTCAAGCAAAATGTCGTTTCAGAATATACTCATGAACAAGCCGTTATTGATGGTGTTAATGTCCAAGGCGAAATTTATCGTGTCAAAACTGAAATTACTGATAAAGGCGCCAAGATTTTGGAACAGGAAGTGTTGAAACGTGACCGTAAAACTCGGGAACAGCGTTGGGAAGAAAATGATGAAGAGATTAGTTATTCCTCAAATGATTTAGATCGATCGGTAGTTAATGAAAGTCAAATTCGGACAGTTCTAACTGAGTTTAAGAATAACTTACCGAGACTATTTCCAAACCGCTATCCTAACGATAAGGAGACTTGTCCGAAAACTTTAATCTTTGCTAAAGACGATTCACATGCTGATGATATTATTAGAATTTGCTTAGAAGTTTTTAATCAAGGTAGTGAATTTTGTAAGAAGATTACTTATCGCGCCGATAATGCCGAAGAAGTTCTAAATGATTTCCGTAACGCTTATAATCCGCGTATCGCTGTAACTGTTAATATGATTGCAACTGGGACCGATGTAAAACCGCTGGAATGCTTGATTTTTATGCGTGATGTTAAATCGAAGAATTATTACGAGCAAATGATGGGGCGAGGAACTAGAACACAAGGTTTTGAGCAACTGCGTTTAGTTTCTCCTTCGGCTTTGCATAATAAAGATCGGTTTATTCTAATTGATGCTGTTGGAGTGACTGAGTCGAAGAAGTTGGATTCGAGACCGCTTGAACGCAAACCTAGTATTTCATTAAAAGATTTAATGATGAGTGTGGCTACTGGAGACCATTCTGAAGACACTTTAACAACTTTGGCTTCAAGGTTGATTTCGCTAGATCGAGTAGTTACAGATAAAGAGAGGCAAGAGTTGCAAGATTTAGCTAACGGTAAACAAGTCAGTCGTATTGCTGCCGATATGTTAAATGCTTTTGATGAGGATTACAAGGTTGAAAATAAATTAAGCTCAGAAGAGGAGATTAATCAGTTTATTAATCTTGCTGTTTTGCCAGTAAGTAACCCAGATTTTCGAAACTGTGTTTTAGAGGCTAGACGAATTCATGATCAAATTATTGATACAGAGAATATTGATAAAGTTGTATTTTCAGATTGGCAAAGTAACTCAGTTGAACAGGCTAATGATATTGTCAAGCGATTTGAGGAATATATTCGAGACAATGATGATAAACTAGATGCATTACAGATAATTTATAGCCAGAGTTATCGGGATCGTCCGTTATTGCTTGATCAGATTAATCAGCTACATAGTGAATTGACTAAACTAGGGTTAAACGAAGAGAAAATTTGGGGGGCATATTATTCGGCTGGTCGCACGCAGAATAAACCAGTTGAAGTTAAGCTTGTGGATTTAATTCAGTTAGTAAAGTTTGGCTACGGGCAGATAAGCGAATTAACGACTTTCGGAACTGAAGTTGCGCGGAAGTTCAAAGCCTGGATTTTTAAAGCACAAGCTGCCCATTCAGGAGATGCAGCAAGTTATAGTGAGGAACAGATGAATTGGTTACGCTTGATTCGTGATTTTATTGCGATTTCCGTTAACATTTCAGATGAAGACTTAGATAATGGTGAATTTGCTAAGTTAGGCGGGCTAAGTAGATTCTATGAGCTATTTGGCGACAGTTATCAACAATTATTAGCGGAGATGAATTTCGCTTTGGCGGCATAGGAGAGTTATGGCAGAGAATCAGATTAGCAGTAAGATTTGGAACATTGCAGGGGTATTGCGTGATGACGGAATCTCCAATCAGGATTATTTAGAGCAGTTGACATTTTTACTCTTTTTGAAGATGGTCGATGAGTCCAATAAACCACCCCATAACAGCAATATTCCTCTGCCGGACGGCGTTAGTTGGAGTTTACTGACTTCAAAAACTGGTGCTGAATTAGCCGATTATTATAAGCAAGTTTTAGATAAACTTAGTCATACTTCTGGCATGATGCGAGAGATCTACCAAGATGCTCTGAACAAAATTAACAATCCTTCTAATCTAAAACGAGTGATCGGGCTGATTGATAATGAAAACTGGTCATCAATGGCGCAAGATGTTAAAGGCGAGGTTTACGAAAGCCTGCTGCAAAAAGTGGCTGAAGATACAAAATCTGGTGCTGGTCAGTATTTTACTCCGCGACCGCTAATTGAGGCGATTGTTGAGTGTGTGGCACCGATGAAGGGCAAAACTATAGCCGATCCAGCTTGCGGTTCAGGTGGGTTCTTACTGGCGGCTCATGACTACATTTTAGGACATAACGAACTCAACAGCGATGATAACAAATTCCTACGGTTTAATACTTTCTTCGGAACTGAGCTAGTGCGCTCCACTTACCGCCAATGTTTGATGAACTTATTCTTGCATAATATTGGTAATATCATTACTGATGATCCGAATTATCAACCACCGATTAAACAAGAAGATTCACTGATGAATGCACCAACTCAGCTTTACGATTGTGTTTTGGCAAACCCGCCTTTTGGTAGTAAATCATCAATGACAGTCACTAATCAGGGTGGCGGCGAAGACCGTGAAGATATTGATTATAACCGCCAAGACTTTTGGACAGAAACAAAAAACAAGCAGTTCAACTTCGTAATGCACATCCATTCAATGTTAAAGGTTAACGGTGAAGCAGCAGTTGTGGTGCCAGATAATGTTTTGTTTGAAGGGGGTGCGGGTGAAATTGTCCGCAAGAAATTATTAGACACTTGTGATTTGCATACGATTTTACGACTCCCAACTGGCATCTTCTATAAACAAGGCGTTCAAGCAAATGTGATATTTTTCAAGAAGCGAGAGGCACGCGAGCAACCTTGGACTAAGCAAGTCTGGATTTACGATTTCAGAACTGGTAACCATTTCACTCTCAAGAAGAACCCTCTGAAGTTTGGGGATTTACAGGAGTTTATTGACTGTTATAAAGCAAACGACCGCACTAAAACCGCACAAACTTTTGATGAGCAAAATAATCCAGAAGGTCGATTTAGAGTTTACAGTTATGATGAAATTATTGGGAGTGACAAAACCAATCTTGATATTCGTTGGTTGAAGACTGAGGAGGATGATGATTCGACAATTGAGGAGCTGATGAGCGGATTGCAAGATGAGGCTGCAACGATAAACGAGTCGGTTCAGAAGTTGAATGAGTTATTGAAAGGAACACTACTATGACAACAATGCAGTATCAGAGAATTAACGATCGTATCAGTCAGTGGCAAAGTCAACCTGCCGCTAAAAAGCTTCAACAGCGCCGTGAGATGGCACTCAAACTAGTGGTGAATTCGATGGCAATGGAGAGAGAGGATGTGTCTGAAAAATGGATAAAAAGTCAGATGTAATTGATCCTCACACTCGAACTTTTCAAACCACTAAAGGTAAGCTAACTTACGCTGAATTAGCAGATTTAGTTGCGCCGAAGTTGCTTGCAATTCAAAAAAATATTATTGAAGGTGCCTATTCTGAGCGAACATTAGATGAGTCCTTAATTTTAGATTTTCATAAAATGCTTCTAGATGAAATTATGCCAGAAAATGCAGGGCAATGGCGTAAAGTTATGGTGATGGTCGGGAACCATATTCCGCCTGAACCTTTTGAAATTCCGCAATTAATCCGTGTCTATTTTGACAATTTAAGAACTCGTTTAGAGTTTGCGAATACTATCGAACTGAAGATTGAGTTGTTGGCTTACGCAGAGGGTGAACTTTTGCATATTCATCCTTTTATTGATTTTAATGGTAGAGTTACGCGTTTGCTGCTTTCAGAAATTTTGGTGAGGTTAGACTTTCCGCAAGTTGATGTTAGTGTTCAACCCGAAACTGAAGAATTTCATATTTATCAAAACGCCTTAGCGAGTTATGACAATGGTAATTTACAACCGTTAATCGAGTTTTGGGGAATGAGGTTATCCTAATGAACATTAAGCAGCTAAGGAAGAAGGTTCTGGATTTGGCGATTCGCGGGAAGTTGGTTCCGCAGGATTCTAACGAAAAGCCTATTGATATTCTGGAATCTTCACTGCCTGTTGGTTTTGAGCCACCGTTTGCAGTGCCTGAGAGTTGGAGGTGCGCTACGCTGGGGGATTGCTTGCCTTATGAACAACCAGGAAAGTACATTGTTCAGTCTACTAAATACTCAGATGAATTTACGACACCTGTACTAACAGCAGGTAAAACTTTTGTTCTTGGTAAGACTAATGAAACTGATGGCATTCATGTTGACTTACCTTGTATAATTTTCGATGACTTTACAACATCTTCGCATTATGTGAATTTTCCGTTTAAAGTTAAGTCATCAGCTATGAAGATTTTACATCCAAATGTTGCCATTGTTGATATTCATTACGCCGCTTATTTTATGGAAACAGTTGATTTTACGCCCACAACCCACAAACGTCAATGGATTGCCGCCTATTCTCAGAGATTTATTCCCCTTCCTCCTCTAGCGGAACAGCACCGCATAGTGGCGAAACTGGACGAAATTATGCAAGTCCTTGATACTCTCTCTCTCTCTCAAGACGCTGCTCGGCGAAAGGCAAAGCAACTGATGAAGAAACTCACCGCCTCCGCCCTCACTGGCGAACTAACCCACGAAGACACCACTGACTGGGTAGAAACCACTCTAGGGGAAATTTCAAATTATGGACAGGTCGATTCCGTCCAACAGTCAAAAATAAGCGAAAATGCCTGGATTCTAGATTTAGAAGATATCGAAAAGGATTCAGGTAAAATTCTTCGATACCGCAAATCATCCGAGGTAAAATCAAAAAGTAACAAAAATAAATTTCATGAAGGGCAATTACTGTATAGCAAATTGCGTCCATATCTCAATAAAGTTGTAATAGCCGATAATGATGGTTACTGCACCTCTGAAATTTTGCCTTTAGAGTTTACTGAAGCTGAGCCTAGATATATGCAATATATAATGATGTCGGATAAATTCGTGAAACACGTAAACTCTAGTGCCTATGGTGTTAAAATGCCACGTGTCAAAAAAGATGACGCAAAGTCTTATCCAATCTTCCTCCCGCCACTCCCAACCCAAACTCGCATAGTCAACACCCTAACCACATTCCAAACTCAAATCAACAACCTTCTTGAGGCCTGCAAATGACTCAAGAACGAAAGACTTTTAAGGTTGCTGATCTGCGACTCTGGACAGAAAATCCGAGAGATCCGATTAATAAAGACGCAACAGATGATGATGTCATTTCAAGAGCAATAACTAGTTCGAAAAATAAAGATAAGGCTTGGCAACTTGATAAACTAATTAAACAGATGGGTGATTGGTATGACTTTTCAGAACTGCCAACGGTGGTAATAGATAATGAAATTCCTGTTGTGTATGACGGCAATCGTAGAATAACTGTTCTGAAATGCCTTCAAAATGAAGAACTTTATAAACAAATTACTGGAACCCTTACAGGTTTTGCTAATCCACCTCAAGAATTAGTCAACCTAACTGAAATAGACTGTAATGTTTGCGATAAACAGACAGCCTTACAAAATGTCTGGCGAAAGCATCATGATAGCGGTTCCTGGAGTCAATTACAACGTGACATATTCCGTAACAAATATTTTGGAGAATCGAAATCTAATCTGCTAGTAATTGACGAAGCAACAGGAATCATATCTGAAAATGATAAAATGAATCAGCGTTTTGTGGGTGAAGAAGTCGTCAAAGATAAGAACCTGAACGCAATCGGACTTAAGATAGAAGAAGATAAACTTAAATCTAATTATGACGAAGATACAACTAAAAAACTATTGGATAATATCGTCAGCGCTGTATCAGATAAAAAAATCAATACGCGCGGAGAAAATAGAGGTAATTTGCCTCAAGCTTTGCAGCAAGTTGATCCAGAATTTGCGAAAACACTATCATCGTTTAACGAAGCTAAATCTCAAGTTGTTCAGTTTCCCCAACCCGTAAGATCACAAGCTAATAAACCTACGACAAGAAGATTCACCCCAACAACTAAACAGAATAATATAATTTTCGGTGAAAAACTTGAACTTAAGCAGGGGAAAGTTAATGACATTTACCGTGGAATCGTTGAAATTTATGGACTTTATAACAAAAATCAAGACTTAAAGTCTTATCTGCTTCCGATTGTTTGTATGTCTTTGAGATTACTCTATGAAGTATGCGCAAGGGAATATTATCTCACCAATAATTTTGAGTTACCGCAAAAAGTATTGGAAGAATTTGATAAACTTGCTAAAAAAGAGTTAAAAGAACTCACAGATAATACTCTTCTGAATGATAAATCACTTTTATCGGAATGGTTGGATTCAAATAAGTCATTCAAAGCGATACTTGACAAATATGCTCACGGAGTGGTAACAGCAGACCGTGATGGCGCACTTCGTCAATCTCGAATCCTCGGTATAATACTTAAGAAATACTTCGGAAAGGGCTAAAATGATAGAAAAAATACACATTAATAAATACAGAAAATTTGAAAATATAGATTTTGAGTTTTCTAAGAATATTAATATTATTTCTGGAGCTAACGGAACTTGTAAAACCTCTCTACTGCATATTGTTAGTAATAATTTCCAAAAGTTGAAACAAGATACCTCAAATCCTACGATTAAAGATATTTTCACTGTTAATAATCAGGTCAACCCGACTATTGAAACATTAACGAAAGGGGACTCTGAGTATAATGATCCTGCACAAGGAGTTGTCGGAACTCTTTTGACAATTCAAGAATTTGGCAAGATCCCAATCGAATTCCGTCGGCATAAAACTTCTTCTGATTCTGAACATCAACGTTTTAGGCTAATTCCGAAATATCCTGCTCATTCCGGACAAAAGAAAACTTCATTACCAGTGGTATATCTGGGGCTCAAAAGACTTTACCCTTATGGTGAAATTGCAGATGATACTCCAGTTAAGAAAATATCATCAAAGATATCTACAAATCTATTTGATGAAGTTGCGGAATTGTATAATAATTTTACGCATTCAACTCTAAACACAATCACAAATCAACAAGTTGCGAATATTAAAAAGCGAGCGAATTTTAAAACCTCAGTTCACGGTATAGATTCCAACACTATATCATCTGGTGAAGATAATTTATTCATAATTCTAACTGGTTTAGTTTCTTTAAAAAAATATTATGAAACTTTACCAGCTTCCGATGAACCAATTAAAAGTATCCTTTTAATTGATGAACTAGATGCAACTTTGCATCCAGCATACCAAGTAAAACTCCTTGATTTATTTAAACGCTTTTCACAAGATTATAAAATTCAGATTTTTTTCACAACACACAGCATGACATTAGTTGATGAATCCCTAAATGATTCAACGAATTGTAAAGTATTCTATCTAATAGATAATATTAGCAGAGTCGATATCATGGATGAACCTGATAAATTTAAGATTGAACAAGATTTGCGTAATCTAAGTCGTGTTGATATCTATACCCCTAGTGTTATTCCAGTATTTTCCGAAGATTCTGAAGCTCGACTATTTATTGAAAAAACATTTGATTTTATCTCTCAAAATGATAGCGGTTTTAGTTCTGTAAGAAATCTATTTCATCTTGTCGACTGCAAAATCGGTAGTAGTAATTTAACTACAATTTTCCAAGACGATAAAATATTGAAACCGACTTTAAGATCTATATGTATCCTAGATGGTGACCAACAGCCAAATTTGGCAAATCATATAACAAAATTACCTGGAACAACAAATCCAGAAGAAATTATTTTTAATTTTTCGGAAGCTCTATTTAATGATCAAAACTCTAATTTTTGGACTGATACACATATTGTTACTCAAGGGTGGAGTAAAAGATGGTATCAAGACAACCTTCAGAGCAGGATAAATTCTATTACAGCTGAATTCAGTCAAAAGGAAGGGGCTGGTGAATCAGTACATGGTTTTAAACGAGCAAAATATAAAGATTTGTTTAATGATAATTCTTTAAAGCCATTTATTATTTGTCTAATTCAAAAGTGGGTTAACGAACCAGCCAATTTGCCACAAATTAAAACATTTGTGAATGATTTATTTGTTTTATTCCATAAAGTTGCTCGTTATCATAGCATTAATCCTTCTGAGTGGTCACAAACCTCTCCATTTTTCGCAAGGGATTACAATGCCTAGTCTCAAAATTCTTACACTTCCCAAGAACCCTTACGGTGTAACGACACCACTTCGCTATCCTGGTGGTAAAAGTGCAATTTCAGGGTTTCTTGGCTCAATAATTTCTCAATATAATCAGAATAATAACGTTAGAATTGATACTTATGTTGAACCGTATGCTGGGGGTGCAGGGGCAGCTATCTCTCTATTACTGAAAGGCGTTGTAAATAATATTGTTATTAATGACTATGATGTGGCAGTTTATTCATTTTGGGAATCGCTTGTTAAGCGACCTCATAAGTTCCTCAATAAACTTATGAATACTGATATAGATATCTTCGAGTGGCATAAACAGCGCGATATTTACAAATATCATGAATCTGACTCTGCTGAAGATCGCCTTAATTTGGGTTTTGCATTTTTCTTTCTGAATAGAACAAATCGTTCGGGGATTGTCAAAGCTGGTGTAATTGGTGGAATGGATCAATCGGGGAACTATAAACTAAACGCTCGTTTTAAACCAGAAAAATTGGCTGAGAAGATTTCCAAAATCACCGAGTTCCGTAAAAATATTACAGTAACAAAAAATGATGGTGCGAGAATTTTCAACGATTACGAATCTGATAAATCTGCTTTTATTTACCTTGACCCACCCTATGTCGCTCAAGGTAAGAATCTCTATCTAAATTTCTTCAATGAAGATGATCACAGAAAAATTGCTAATGTTGTTTCGCCATCAAATAAAGCAAATTGGGTAATGACTTACGACAATGAACCTTTGATAACTGACTTATACAGAAAAAATAACAAATACCTCTACAATCTCCACTATTCAGCACAAACCAACCGAACAGCTCAAGAATTGTTAATCTGCTCAGATTCCATGAATGAAGCAGTTCTGGGTTCCACGACACAACAAAATCTTTAAAGGACATCAATGTGAGTGTAACTGACAAAATTATCGAATACGCGAAGTCAATTGATGTCGAACCGAAAGTTCTAGATGTTTTAGCAACTGAATTAGCTAAAGTTGAAAGTCACAACTCTGGAGAGTTAAACAATAATTCGAAATATAGATCGACTTCTGATTTAGGCAATGAAGTTGTAAGCTACTTATCAACTCACGATTACATAAAGAACTCACAGGCTCAAAAACTACTAGGTAAATCTGCAACAACAGTCCGCCGAGTTATGAAACATCTAATTAATCATAACCTTGTTATTCCCGAGGGTGATAACAAAAATAGAATATATCGGTTAAAATAGGTCAAATCTCCGATTTGTCCTTTATACCAAAACAATTTTCTCCTTCTCCCGCGCCCTCTTCCGAAAATTGTTTTGAAATAAGGTATCGGCACAAAGAATTGTGCCGATTCAATTTCCCTCCCGCAATTAAATTTGTGAAACGCTTAGCGTTTCGCCTTTTTCTCCTGCAATGACCGGCGCACTGCGCGCACCTTTTTCTCCTGCAATAAAATGTATGAGTTCTAGTGAATCCCTGCAAGTTATCTCAATAGCAAGTTATCTCAATAGCAAGTTATCTCAATAGCAAGTTATACCAATTGTGCGCACAAATGTGGTATCGTTACAAAACTTAAGAATATTTTAACTGAAA
>JAISHP010000036.1 GCA_031262545.1 Candidatus Ancillula hodotermitis
AGTAATAAAAAATTAATTTTTGCTAAAATCTCTGAAGATCCTTTCACTACCAAATTGGTGAATAAATTTAAATTACCAGTTCAAGGTTGGAGATAATGTTAGAAACACTAATTCTCGAAAATGTTGGTCCTATTAGAAAAGCTGAATTAAATTTTGATTCTGGGCTTAATGTAATTACAGGAGAAACCGGTGCTGGTAAAAGTATGCTCTTGACTGGGGTAGATCTGATATCTGGAAATAATCCAAGTAGATTGAATTCACTTAAAGGGACAATCAAAATTTCTGCTTCTGCTGTATTTTTTTCAAAAAGTGAAGAAATAATAATCGAACGATATTTTGATCCAGAGAGTAATAGACTAAAAGGCAAATATAATAATAAACCAGCTACAGCAAGTTATCTCAAAGATGAGGTAATTAAATTATTGCAAATACATGGGCAATCAGAACAAATGAAATTGCTAAAATCTAATTATGCTCTTTCTTTAGTCGATAAATATGGAAAAATTAATGATTCTGATTATATCCAAGCAAAAAATAGTGTTATTTCTATCCAAGCAAAAATTGAAGATTTGGAAGACAAGATTGCAAATAGTGATCGAAAAATTGATGAATTAAAACAGTTTATTGAAAAATTCGAAAATGTTAATCCTAAACCTGAAGAAGATATAATAATTAAAAACAGAATTAATAAAATTCAAAATATAGCAAATTTTGCAACCGGATTACATCAGGTATTATCTATTTTAGAAGGAGTAGATTTTGATTCTGATTCTGTTTTATCAATGTTAAAAACTGCTTGCCAAAGCTTATCGGGGATTTCTCAATATGATAGTAAAATTGAAAAGCTTTCTGAGCGTTTAGATTCAAGTCTTTTAGAAATACAAGATATCGCACGAGAATTAGCTAATGTAGTTGGTGAACTTGAAGTTGAACCTGGAGAATTGGATGTTTTGAATGAACGATATTCAAATATTACAAGTTTAACAAAATATTATAATATGGATTTAGAAGAGTTGATTAATAAATACAGCGAGGCTTGTGATGAATTGGGTCAGTTACAAAAGCCGGATAATTATTTAGAAAAGCTTACAATTGAATTAGAGTCTGCCCAAATAAACTTTAAAAAAGCTGATATAAAACTAAAGAATGAAAGAGAAAAAGCTGCAAAAAATTTAGCAAATGCAGTTACCGAGCAATTTGTTGATCTCGCTTTATCTGGTGCTTCTTTTATTATTGAGGTTGTTGATACAGAAACAATTAATTTTTTATATCAACCTCATAAATCAGTGGCTCCAGGAAATATCTCAAAAATAGCTTCTGGTGGAGAATTATCAAGAATTCAGTTAGCTTTAGAAATTGCTCTTTTACAAAATGTTGATCAGGAAAATGAGAATAGCATAACATATATATTTGATGAAGTTGATGCAGGAATTGGTGGGAAAGCTGCAATAGCTGTAGCTAATAAACTTAAATTGTTATCTCAGACTTATCAGATCGTAGTTGTTACCCATCTTGCAACAGTTGCTGCTGTTGCAGATAAACATTTCTTTGTCAATAAAGAAATTGAAACTGGAGAAACTTTAGTAAAACAACTTGATTACAATCAAAGAATTGAGGAATTAGCTCGTTTACTTTCTGGAGAAGTAACTAAAGCTTCATTAGAGCACGCAAAAGAGCTTTTATCGTAATAATGTTATAATTAGTTATAATAACTAAATAAATTTTATTCTTTGCATACTAAAAGTTTTTAATGATATAATATTTTAGTAGTGGGAAGGGGATGAACATTCAATTTTCTCATTACTTTTTAAACATGCCCCAAGTTAATGTATACTTTTATCAGTATATTTTAACTCATGTTTAAAACCTATACACCTCTAATACCCCCGGGATTATATATTTCTATATTTTCTACGGGGGTGTTTATTGAATTCTGTATAATATAGTTAATGTCATTCTTTCAAGATATAAAAGCTGTCAAAAGAGCTGATCCAGCTGTTCGTTATGGATTGGAAGTATTGTTTTTTTATCCTGGAATGTGGGCGATTTGGTTTTATAGATTCTGTCATTTTCTTTGGAAGATCCATTTGAAATTTATTTCGCGTCTAATAATGACAATTATTCGTTGGCTTACTGGTGTTGAAATTCACCCTGGTGCAATGATTGGTAAACGGTTTGTTATTGATCATGGTATGGGTGTTGTTATAGGAGAAACTGCAATTATCGGTGATGACTGTATGATGTATCACGGTGTTACTTTAGGCGGAAGAGGGCACAGCAAAGAAGGTAGACGTCATCCTAAACTTGGAGATAATGTAGTAATAGGAGCTGGAGCTAGTATCTTAGGTCCTGTTACTATATGTAAAGGAGCTAAAATTGGAGCGGGAGCGGTTGTCTTGAATGATGTTTTTGAAGATGAAACTTATGTTGGACAAAAAGCTCGTTCTGTTATTACGAAATAACAAATTAAAATGTTATAATTTCGGTGTATAATGTAGGTATGAATAAAATAGTTATTGAGGTTATGCCAAAAGTTGAAATTTTGGATCCTCAAGGTAAAGCAATCCTTGGTGCACTAAAAAGAATGGGCTTCAATAATTTCACTGAAGCAAGACAAGGTAAGAGATTTGAGTTAACTGTAGATGGTGAAGTTACTGATGAGGTTTTAAAAGCTGCTCACGAAGCTGCTGATAAGTTACTTTCTAATCCAGTAATTGAAGCTGTAGTTAATGTATCAAAAATGGATTAGTTTGTAATGAATAATATTTTTGAAGAAACAGTTCGTAAAGATAATGAAGAGTTTGAAAAACTTATGAGTGGTAGTTTGGATGATTTACTAAATAATGATGACTTGAATAAAAACGAACAGAATGATGATATCAAAATTGGTGTAATAACTTTTCCTGGAACTCTAGATGATAAAGATGCTATGCGTGCGGTTAGATTGGCTGGTGCAAGTGCTGTAAGTCTTTGGCATCAAGATCAAGATTTGAAAAATGTTGATGCAATAGTTGTTCCTGGTGGGTTTAGTTACGGAGATTATTTACGTTGTGGCGCAATTTCTAGATTTGCTCCTATTATGGAAAAAGTTGTAGATGCAGCAAATGGGGGAATGCCTGTCTTGGGAATTTGTAACGGTTTTCAGATTTTGACAGAATCGCATTTGTTACCTGGAGCTTTGGCTAGAAATAATCACCAAAAATTTATTTGTAAAGAACAAAGTTTGAGAGTTGAGAATAATAATACAGCTTGGACAAATAGATTCGGAAATAAGGAAGAGATTGTAATCCCACTGAAGAATGGCGAAGGACGTTTTACAGCTGATCAAAAAACTATTGATGAATTAGAGGGCGAAGGACGTGTTGTTTTTCGCTATATTGATGGTAATCCAAATGGCTCGCAAAATGATATTGCCGGTGTGACAAATAAAAAAGGAAATGTTGTCGGATTAATGCCTCATCCAGAGCATGCTGTCGAAAAAGGTTTTGGGACACTTGCTTTAGGAGAAGAAAAAGGTTTACGTAATCGCATCGATGGATTAAGATTTTTCCAAAGCACAATTGATTATTTAGTAAATAAGGTTGGAGAATAAGGTCGGAGAATAAGTATGTCAAATAAATACAATATGGACACTATTGAGGATACAAAATTAAATCCTAACAAAGAACAACCTTGGGCAGCTTTAGGTTTAAAACCAGAAGAATTTGAAAAGGTTAAGCAAGTTTTAGGCAGACGTCCTACTGATTCTGAATTGGCTATGTATTCGGTTATGTGGTCAGAACATTGTTCTTATAAGTCATCTAAAATTCATTTAAAGAAGTTTGGTAAGCAGACTGAAAAAATGAAAGAACATTTGATGGTTGGAATGGGCGAAAATGCTGGTGTTGTTGATATTGGACAAGGTTGGGCTGTGACTTTTAAAGCAGAAAGCCATAATCACCCTAGTTATGTTGAACCTTTTCAAGGTGCTGCAACTGGTGTTGGTGGTATTGTGCGTGATATTATGGCTATGGGTGCACGTCCAATTGCTTGTATGGATCAGCTTCGTTTTGGAGATCCTAATGAAGATGATGCCAAAAGAGTTATTCCTGGTGTTGTTTCTGGAATTGCGCATTACGGAAATTGCTTAGGCTTACCAAATATCGGTGGAGATCTAGAATTTGATAAAAGTTTCAATGGAAATCCTTTAGTTAATGCTCTTTGCTTAGGAAAATTAAGACATGAGGACATCCACACTTCAGGAGCTTCGGGGAATGGCTATAAAGTTGTTCTTTTTGGTGCAAGAACTGGAGGAGACGGAATTGGTGGAGCATCAATTCTAGCAAGTGAGACTTTTGAGGAAGGTGGACCAACTAAGCGACCAAGCGTTCAAGTTGGAGATCCTTTTATGGAAAAAGTTTTAATTGAGTGTTGCTTAGATCTTTACAAAGAAGGTGTTGTTGAGGGGATTCAAGATTTAGGCGCGGCTGGAATTAGTTGTGCCACTAGTGAAATGGCATCTATGGGTGATGGTGGTATGCATATTCAACTTGAAAAAGTTCTTTTGAGAGAAGAATTGACACCTCAAGATATTTTAATGTCTGAATCTCAAGAAAGAATGATG
>JAISHP010000041.1 GCA_031262545.1 Candidatus Ancillula hodotermitis
CTTCTAAGATAACTCCACCTTTAGCAATTACTTGCTTAAGACCAGTTATAACATCACCTTTATGAGAGCTCTCAGGATAACCAGCACTAGCAAGAACAACATTACAATAAGAATTATTATCCCACTTTAGTTTTTCTCCTTCTTGAAGTTGTCCACAACCACGATTCCCTTTTGCTGCTCTATAAAATATATCAGATAATTTTGATTGCATTTTTTCTAAAACAACTTGTGTTTCAGGATCTCCAAAACGAACATTAAATTCAATAACTCTAATTCCTTTTGAAGTGTAAGCCAAACCAACAAACAAGACCCCTACAAAAGGAGTGTTTCTACTCTGCATCTCTCTCAACAAAGGATTCGCAATATTTTCCCGACACCACTCACTTGAACCTTCTGGGAGCCATTTTAGAGGAACATATGAACCCATTCCTCCGGTATTAGCGCCTTTATCTCCATCAAAAATCCTCTTAAAATCTTGAGCAGGCAACAAAGGTAAAGCTGTTTTTCCATCACAAATAAAAAATTGACTAAATTCAGGTCCATCTAAATAATCCTCGATCACAACTTTAGAATCTTTAGTCTTAAAACAATTTTCAGCATGTTCAATTGCCTCATCGATACTTTCGGTTACGACAACGCCTTTTCCTGCAGCCAAACCGTCTGCTTTTACGACATAAGGATTATTATCACTTTCTCGTTTATTTAAAGCATCTTTGACCTCTTCAATTGTTGAACAAGTATCTGATTTGGAAGTTGGAATTTTAGCGGCTCTCATTACATCTTTAGCAAAAGATTTACTAGCCTCCAAAACAGCAGCAGCTTTAGTTGGTCCAAAAATTTCTATACTTGGGCACAATTCTAAAAGATCGTCAACAATTCCTTCAGCTAGCGGATCTTCAGGCCCCACAACAACTAATTCTATTGCTAATTCATTAATTTTATTAGAAATTGCTTTATGATCTGAAACACTAATTCCATCAGAAATATCATCAGCAATTTCCCAGATTCCAGGGTTGCCACCCCATGCATATAAGTTATGAGAATGTTCTTTTTCTAAAGACCTTAAAATAGCGTGTTCCCTTGCTCCAGAACCAATAACTAAAATTTTCATTATTTATCTTCTTTCTCTTCTGTGATCTCTTCTGCTCCAAACATCTCTTTGAGATAATCTACAGTATTATCAGTATTTTCAATTTCTTCGTATTCTTCATTTGCTATATCAGACTCATCAACCAAATCATCCTCCAGAACCGGTTTATCAATAGGTTTAGAATTTACAGGCTCTTCAATCGGTTTTATGTTGGCAGGTTTCTGAATCGGTTTTTCAATAATTTTTTCAACTGGTTTCAATTCAGCTGGCTCTTCAATTGATTGTGCTTTTAGTTGTGCTTTTGGTTTTATATCTGACTTTGGATCTACTTTGGAATTAGATACATTATTGCTAGGTTTTTCTCCAAAATATGCATTTGTTTTAAGATACACACCAAATACTTGAAAAGTTGCAGTTAATAGCTTACTTGCATATTTATTTTTATTAAAAATGTTCAAGAAATTTTCTGATATAAATTCTAATTGTAAAACATTATTCTCAACATCCCTAAATCTCGCAGCCTTAATAATAAAAGCCGTTGCAGATTTAGGTAAAAATTTAGTAAGCTCTGTCCACTTACTCTTAAATTGATCAAAACTAATCTGCTTTCCTGAAGATTTATTTTCACAAGATTCTAAAGAAATTGTGGAAGATTCTGCAGAAGCCCCAACAGAAGCTGGTTGAGTAGCTGGCTCAACAATAGTTTGTGTATCCAACTTGGTTACTGGCTTAATTATTGACTTGCTAGTAGATTGAACGGTTGGTTGAACAGTTGGATGAGCAGGAACAGACTGAATAATAGGCTGTTTAACTGGCTGAGTAACCGGTTGAGTAGTATTAGGAACAGTAAGCTCACGATCAAACAAAGATGCAAATTTACCCAACATCAGCTCTAGCAATAATCTTGAAGCTGTTGGACCCCTCATGTTATTTAGCGTATCTAATAAAATGTCGGAAATTTCATTTAATTGCTTAACAGACAATCTATTTGCTAAGTTAGCAATATTAGCTAAATCTGATTCTGTAGTTAAACCAAGTGAAGCTTTTATTTCATCGCTTTTTGATTTGAAATCACTATTAGAAATTACCCCAACCAAAACAGCATTTCTTACAGAATTTAAAATTTGACTAACAAATCTTTCAGGTTCAACCCCTTGCTTAACTACACTTTCTATAGTTTCAAAAAGCCCGGCAATATCTTTATTTGCTAGTTTTTCTAAAAATTCTATCAATATTTCACTGGGAGTAAATCCTAAAAGCCTTGAAGCTAAAGCATAATCAACTTTATTATCTTTTGCACTTGCCATCAATTGATCTAAGGTGGAAAGTGTATCTCTTGGCGAACCACCACCAACTTCAGAAACCAAATTATACACAGGTTCTTCAATTTCAATTTTTTCTTGTGCTACAATTTTCTTCAAATAAGGAATCATAACAGCACTTGGGACAAGCCTAAAAGCATAGTGATAAGTTCTTGAGCGAATAGTTTCAATAACTTTATGAGGCTCTGTAGTTGCAAAAATAAATTTTACATACTCAGGTGGCTCCTCAACGATTTTTAATAAAGCATTAAAAGCCGATGCTGTGATCATATGCGCTTCATCCAAAATAACAATTTTATAACGATCTCGAGTTGGAGCAAAATCTAAACGTTCTCTAAGTTGTCGAGCATCTTCAACACCATTATGACTTGCCGCATCCATCTCAATAACATCAACAGATCCACCACCATCGTGAGCTAAATCCAAACAACTAGGACATTTCCCACAAGGTGTTGCAGTTGGTCCTTTTTCACAATTTAAACATCTCGCAAAAATTCTTGCACAAGTTGTCTTACCACAGCCTCGAGGACCAGAAAAAAGATACGCATGTGCTAATCTACCAGAAGTCAATGCTCTCTGGAGAGCTGTTACAATTGCATCTTGACCAATAACATCCTCAAAAACATCTGGTCTATATTCACGATAAAGTACTTGATGAGCCACACTAACATTATACAGTTTATCAACATATATCGTTTACACTTATTAAAATAGGACGCATACCAGATTCTGTTGAAAAGATGAATTCTCCTGTAAACATTATAAATTAAGTTGCTAATTTCAATTTACCTTTTCTCTTATTCCAATACTGATCCCAATTCTTATTGTAATG
>JAISHP010000069.1 GCA_031262545.1 Candidatus Ancillula hodotermitis
TAAAACGTATCTGTCTGACCCTTTGGCAATTTTTAAAATCTGGGAAGGCGGACTGGGAATTTTAGGTGGGCTGGTTGGTGGAATTTTGGGAGTTTATGTTTTTTGTAAAATTTGCAAAATTAGATTTAGTAATTTATTATATATTGCTGTCCCTGTAATTCCTTTAGCTCAAGCTTGTGGTAGATTAGGCAATTGGTTTAATGGTGAGCTATACGGAACCAAAACTAATCTTCCTTGGGGTTTGGATATTTCAAGAGGGAAATATCAGGCAACTGTTTTTTACCATCCGACTTTTTTGTATGAAATAATTTGGGATTTACTAATTTTCGTGATTTTAATTTTGATTTTTAGTGTTCATAATTTTACAAGAATTAAAGCTTATTTATCTTTACCAGTATATCTTGCCCTATACACATTTGGAAGATTTTGGATTGAACAAATACGAACTGATACTTCTGAGTATTGGTTAGGTTTGCGGTTAAATTCATGGTTTATTCTGGCTATTTTTGTGGTGAGTGTTAGCGGTATAATGTTTATATGGCTGAAAAAGAGCATTTTAGTAAAGAAGAAGTAGCAAGAATTGCTGATCTTGCGAAGATAAAATTAGATTATAAACAAATTGAAAAGATGACTACTGATCTGAATGTTATCAATGAAGCGATAGCAAAAGTTCAGGAAGTTGCTACAGAAGATGTTGAAGCTACAAGTCATCCTCTTCAAACTGACAATCCATCTGGGAATGTTTTGCGTGAAGATATTCCTGCAACTTTTGAAAATGATTTATTAACAAATGAAGAAGCAATTGCTGGTGCTCCTAAGACAGAACAGGGAATGTTCTTGGCTCCACAAATTTTAGTAGAAGATTAATATCTAGAGAGGATTTAAAAAAATGGATAATAAAGAAATTATTAGATTAACAGCTCTAGAACTTTCTCGCAAAATTGAGGGTGGAGAATTAACTTCTAGACAGGTAACTGATGCTTTTATTGAACGAATTGAACAGGTTGAACCTCAAGTTCACGCTTTTATTGTAACAACTTTTGATGAAGCTCGTAAGACGGCTGATGAAATTGATAAAAAGCGCCAAGATGGTGAAAAATTACATCCTTTAGCTGGAGTTCCAATTGCGATTAAGGATGTTGTTGTAACTAAAGGTATTCAAACAACCGCTGGTTCAAAGATGTTGGAAGGTTGGATCCCTCCTTATGATGCTAGTTTAGTTGTGAAGATCAAAGAAATTGGGATGCCGATTTTAGGCAAAACAAATATGGATGAATTTGCAATGGGTTCTTCAACTGAACATTCAGCTTACGGAAAAACTTGTAACCCTTGGGATTTAGATAGGATTCCTGGTGGATCGGGTGGTGGATCTGCTGCTGCTGTAGCTGCTTTTGAAGCTCCTTTAGCAATCGGGACTGACACTGGTGGATCGATTCGTCAGCCAGCTGCTGTTACTGGAACTGTTGGTGCTAAACCAACTTATGGATATGTTTCTCGATATGGTTTAGTTGCTCTTTCTAGTTCGCTTGATCAGGCTGGCCCTTGTTCAAGAACTGTTATTGACTCTGCGCTTTTACAAGATGTTATTCAAGGTCCAGATTATCACGATTCAACTTCACAACTTTCTTCTGAAGTAACAGCAGAAAATAGCAACTACCAAGCTGCTTTAGAAGGGCTTAGAATAGGATCTGAGAACGATGGCTTAAAAGGTGTCAAGGTTGGAGTTGTTAAGCAAATGCAAGAAGGGTTTGCGCCCGAAGTATTTGCTAGATTCCAAGAAGAGATTGAAGCTCTTGAAGAAAAAGGAGCTGAAATAATTGAGGTTGATTGTCCGCATTTTGAATATGCTCTTGGTGCTTATTATTTAATTATGCCTTCAGAGGCTTCTTCTAATTTGGCTAGATTTGATGGAATGCGTTATGGTCAAAGAGTTGATGGTGCTAGCTCGGATGAGATGATGGCGAATACTCGTGGAGCTATGTTTGGAGAGGAAGTTAAGCGTAGAATTTTGCTTGGAACTTATGCTCTTTCGGCTGGATATTATGATGCATATTATGGTTCAGCTCAAAAAGTTAGAACTCTTATTCAAAAAGACTTTGCTGAAGCTTTTGCTAAGGTTGATTTTATTGCTACACCAACAGCTCCAACAGTGGCTTTTAAATTTGGTGAAAAAATTGATGATCCGCTAGCGATGTATATGAATGATATTGCTACAATTCCAGCTAATTTGGCTGGAATTCCGGGGCTTTCTTTACCAAGTGGTTTAGCGGAAGAAGGATTGCCAGCAGGAATTCAAATTTTAGTTCCTGCTAAAAGTGATGATAAAATGTATAAATTTGCTGCAGCGATTGAGGCTATGACAGATAAATTACCTGAACCTAAAGGATTGGAGAAATAAAATGGCTGATAAATTATTAGGATACGAAGAAGCGATTAAAAAATATGACCCAACTTTTGGGATTGAGGTTCATGTCGAGTTGGCAACAAAAACAAAAATGTTTTGTCCAGCTCCGAATCCGGCTTATGATAATAATTTGGAGAATTTGACTCACCCAAATACTATGTTAACTCCAGTTTCTTTAGGTCTTCCTGGTGCTTTGCCTGTTTTAAATAAGCAAGCAGTTGAATATGCTATCAAAATTGGTTTGGCTTTAAATTGTGAAATTGCTGAAAAATCAGTTTTTTCTAGAAAAAATTATTTTTATCCTGATATGACTAAGAATTTCCAAACTTCACAATATGATTTACCTACTTGCATTAATGGATATGTTGATGTGGAGCTTGATGATGGTGAAGTTTTTCGTGTTGATATTGAAAGAGCACACTTGGAAGAAGATGCTGGGAAAAATAATCACGTTGGAGGAGCTGAGGGGCGTATTCAAGGTGCTGATCACTCTTTAGTTGATTACAATCGTGCTGGTGTTCCTTTGATTGAGATTGTAACTCGCCCAGTTTTCAATACGGGAAAGCGTGCTCCAGAAGTTGCTGCAGCTTACGTTAGAACTTTGCGTGATATTTTTAAAGCAATTGGTGTTTCTAATGCTCAGATGGAGAGAGGGAATGTTCGTGCGGATGTTAATCTTTCTCTAGCACCAGCTGGTAGTGGTAAATTAGGCACAAGAACTGAAACTAAGAATGTTAATTCATTTTCTGCGATTGAGGCGGCTGCAAAATATGAAATTCGACGTCAAGGTGCTGTTTTAGATTCAGGAGCAGATGTTTTTCAGGAAACTAGAATGTGGCACGAAGCTAGTAATGATACAAGCTCTGGTCGTCCTAAATCAGATGCTGATGATTACCGCTATTTCCCAGAACCAGATTTGATGCCACTTTATATTTCTCGAGAAAAGGTTGAGGAGGTTAGAGCTACTTTGCCTGAACTCCCACAAGCTAAACGTAATCGTTTGAAAGAGGAATATGGATTTAAACCTTTGGAGATGCGGGACGTTATTAATGCTGAAGCATTAAATATTATTGAAGATACAGTTAAAAAAGGTGCTACTCCTCAAGGTGCTAGAAAATGGTGGATGAATGAAGCTTTGGAAGAGAGTAGAAAAGCCTGGAATGAGGGTCAAGAACCTACTATAACTCCTGACCAAATTGCAGCTATGGATAAACTTGTTCAAGAAGGCAAGATCAATGATAAAATTGCTAGACAAGTGCTTGATGCTATGATTCAAGGTGAAGGAGATGATCCAGCTAAGATCGTTGCTGATAAAGGTCTAGAAGTTGTTAATGATGATGGAGCTTTAATTGCTGCAATTCAAGAAGCTTTTGCAAAAATGCCTAAAGCTAAGACTGATATAGCAGGTGGAAACCAAGGAGCTGCCGGTCCAATTATTGGAATGGTTATGAAAGCAACTGGTGGACAGGCTGATGGTAAACGTGTTCGTGAGCTAATACTTGAAGAGGCTGCAAAATAATAATTTATTATGGATGATGAATTCCAAGAATTAGAACAATTTCAAGCTCATTCTGAGTTAGATATTTATAGAGATTATCGTGAGGTAATTGATGATTATAAATATGTTGTTGAGACAGAGAGGCGATTGTATCTTGCTAATGAAGTTAATATTTCCGCACAAAATACAATTTCTGATTCAACTAGTTTAGGAGGAGGAAATGTCTTTTTTGAGGTTACTCTAGAAGATGCTTGGGTTTGGGATATGTATAGGAAAGGTCGGAAAATTAAAGAGGCACATATTGTGACTTTTAAAGATGTAAATATCGAAGAGGTGAATCACCAAACTAAATGAAAAACGGATTGAAAAATTTTAAAGAAATAAATCCAAATGTAATTAAATATGCAGTCTTAAGATTTTTGGTAACAGGAGCAATACAAATGCTTACTGTTTGCGTTGGATTTGAGCTTTGGGAGATCACAAAATCTACAACCTGGTTAGCAATGTCAGGGTTAATCTTGTTTTTGCCTAAAGTTGTTTTTATTTTACCAACAGGGATGGTGGCTGATAAGTTTGATCGGCGTAGAATAATCAGTGTTACTCAAACTATTATTTTTATTTCTGCTCTTTTGCTAGGAATCTCTTCTTATGGAAATTGGTTAACCCCAGCTTTGTGTCTTGTGTTGATATTCTGTTATGGGACAGCTTTTGCTTTTGAGGCTCCAGCTATGACAGCTCTTTTGCCAGTTTTGACTTCAAGAAAAACTTTAGCTCAGGCTCAAGCGACTGTAAGTTCTCTTACTCAATTAGCAACGATAATTTTTCCCGCAATTGCTGGATTTTTATACGTTTTTGGACCACAAGTTGTTTATTGGACAATTTCAGTATTTAATATTATTTGCGTAATTTTATCATTCTTGATTAAGATTCCGATTAAAGAAAAAGATGGTTTGATAATTGATAAATACGGACAAAAAGTTAAACTTGAGCCGAGCGAAGAAGTTAAAGCTCGTCTAGAATCTCCACTTGCTGGATTCCGTTATATTTGGCATCATAAAGGAATTCTGGGTGCAATTTCACTCGATATGTTCGCAGTTTTGTTTGGTGGGGTAACTGCTTTATTGCCTGTCTATGCGACAGATGTTTTACATGTTGGTGCACAAGGCTTAGGGTTTTTAAGAGCAGCTCCTGCTATTGGAGCTGTTGTTACAGCAGTATTTTTAGTTTCTCATCCTTTGCGAAAGAAAACTGGTAAAATTCTTTTTTGTATGGTTGGAATTTATGGGATTATGACATTAATATTTGCTATGTCTAATATTTTTGCTATATCTATGGTTGCTTTAATAATTCTTGGAGCTGCAGATCAATTCTCAGTTGTTATTCGCCAGACGTATACTCAGCTAAAAACTCCTGATGAGGTTCGTGGGCGTGTATCAGCTGTAAATACAGTATTTATCGGAGCTTCAAATCAGCTTGGTGAATTTGAAAGTGGAATGGTTGCAACAGGATTTAGTTCTTTAGGTGGATTTGCTGTTGGAGCAATCCCGGCGGCTTTTGTCGGAGGTTGTTGTACTTTAGTCGTCACAGCTCTTTGGTATCGTCTTTTCCCAGATTTACGCAATCTTGAATCGCTAAAATAACAACAACTGTTAAAATCTTTATCAGTAGATATAATAAAATAATATCTTATTTTATTGCCAGCGGGAGACTAAACTTGTGATTGTTTATATTTTTCAAAATTTTGATAATGAAAAAATTCTTCCGGG
>JAISHP010000100.1 GCA_031262545.1 Candidatus Ancillula hodotermitis
GTGGTTTAAATTCAATAATTCTGAATCAAGTTATTGTTTTGCAGTATTCTTCGTTCGCAGAGATTCTTTTGAACAAGCTCAAGAGTCCTCAGGCTTTGTTCGGTCATATCAGGATGACAATGTCAGTTCAGGATAATGGATGCATGTGTGGTTTAATATTAAGGTGAAGAGCACAAAGATTTTATTAGTAATTACCGTTTTGCTCATTAGTTGGGCTGTGCTCTGGAAGTTTAATATTCCGTATATTGGATCAGATCAACGTGTGGTTAATCTATCTGAGCCATTTAAGTGGAATCAGTTGTTTGAGATGATTGCTAATGTTCTATTGTTTTTGCCACTAGGGATTTTGCTGTCGGTTTTTCAATCCGAAAAATTTTCTGAAGGTAAAAATTTCGCAATCTGGAAACAAGTTATTAGTATTATTATTCTCAGTGTCTTTTTAGAGACTTTTCAATATGTTTTAGCTTGTGGTAGGTCTGACATAACTGACTTGATTCTTAATACAACTGGAGGAGTTTTGGGGATAATTATTACTAAGATTACTCTTCATTTAGGAGGATACCCTGGAAGAGTAGCTTTGAAGACTATTGCACTTGTGATAGTAATTATAGCTTTTATTTTGGCTGGATTTAGTTTAGAACATCTTGGATATCAGTTTTAACATCGTTCACCCTACATATTTCAATTCTTAAAGTTTTCTATAAGCTTTTTTGCAAAACGAGTATAATATCTTTATGTCTACAGTTAACGTATTTTTACAGAAGAAAATTAGTCAAATTGTAATTTGGACAGCCGTTGCTCTTTTTGGGGCTTTGGGTTGGGCTTTGTTGGCAACTGCAAGAGGCGAGCAAGTTAACACTATTTGGTTTTTGGTTGCAGGGGTTTGTACTTATGCAATTGGCTACCGTTTTTACTCGCTATATATTGTTAAAAGAATTATGGAGCCTGATGATAATAGGGCAACTCCAGCAGAAAGAATAAATGATGGGAAAACCTTTAATCCAACAGCGAGAACTACTCTTTTTGGGCATCATTTTGCTGCAATTGCTGGCGCTGGTCCTTTAGTTGGTCCTGTTTTGGCAGCACAAATGGGGTATCTTCCTGATACTCTTTGGATTATTTTTGGAGTTTTAGCGGCCGGCGCTGTTCAAGATATGCTTGTTTTGTTCTTTTCAACTCGCTTGGGTGGGCGTTCTCTTGGAGAAATGGCAAGAAATGCTATTGGTAAAGTCGGAGGAACGATTACTTCTATTATAGTATTTATTATGACGATGATTGTTCTGGCAGTTTTGGCGTTGATCTGTGTAAATGCTATGGCTGAGAGTTCTTGGGCTGTTTTCTCTATTACTATGACACTTCCAATTGCTTTATTGATGGGCGTCTATCTAAAATTTATTCGTCCGGGAAAAGTTACGGAAGTTAGTATTCTTGGTTTTATTCTACTTTTAATTGCTGTTTTTGGTGGGCAATGGGTTTCGCAAAGTTCAATCGCTTGGTTGTTTACATTGAATCAAACACAGCTTGTGATTTATATGGCTGTTTACTGCTTCTTAGTAGCTGTTTTGCCAGTTTGGCTTTTACTTGTCCCTCGTGATTATCTTTCAACTTTTATGAAAGTTGGAACTATATTGGTATTAGCTCTAGGGGTGATAATTGTTCAGCCTTTAACACAAGTGCCAGCTTTAACTAATTTTGCATCAAATAGTAATGGTCCTGCTTTTGCTGGTTCACTTTTTCCATTTTTATTTATCACAGTAGCTTGTGGTGCTTTAAGTGGTTTTCATTCTACAATTAGTTCAGGAACGACTCCTAAGATGGTAGCTAAGGAATCACACATTCGTTCGATCGGTTTTGGGGGAATGTTAATGGAGAGTTTTGTTGCTTTGATGGCTATGGCTGCTGCAATTACTTTAAATCAAGGTGTGTATTATTCTATGAATATGCCAGCCGCTACCATTCAGGCTGAAGCTGGATCTGCGTATTCTGTAACTCAAAGCAAGGAAGCAAACGCCACAGCAGCAGCAGAAAATTTGCAAGTGAATGCTGATGGTAAAAAAGCTATTCCTGAATGGTTTGCTCACGATGAAAATGGTAAAGAGATTACCGTAACTGGGGAAGCGGCTTTAAAGGAAGTTGCCAGAGATGTTGGCGAGAAGTCTATTGTGTCTAGGACTGGTGGAGCACCAACTTTAGCTGTTTCTATGGCAAATATTTTACATAATGTCCCTGTAATTGGCGGGAAAAATATGCTTGGTTTTTGGTATCACTTTGCTGTGATGTTTGAAGCATTATTTATTTTATCGGCTGTTTCTGCTGGAACTATGGGCTTGCGCTCGCAGTTGAACGAAGCTTTGGGAAGATATAAGCCTTTAGCTCGTCTTCGGAATTCTGATTGGACACTTGGAAACATCATTACAACTTTAGTTATTATTGGAATTTGGAGTGCTCTTCTTTTGATGGGGGTTACCGACCCAAATGGAGGAATTAAAATTATGTATCCACTTTTTGGTGTTGCAAATCAACTTCTGGCAGTCGTCGCTTTAGCGATATGCTCAGTTATAATAGTCAGAAAAGGGAAGTTAAAATATGTCTGGGTAACAGCAATTCCGATGGTTTGGGTAACAATTGTGACCTTTACAGCTTCATACCAAAAGATTTTCTCAAGTGATGTCAATCTTGGATATTTTAAGATGTATTCTGTCGCAAAAAATAAACTAGCGACAGGTGGATTGGATGCTTCAGCAGTGAGTGATGCTTCGGCAACAATGAGAAATTCATTAATTCAAGGAAGTCTATCAATTTTATTTGTTATTTTGGTTACAGCTTTGGTTATTTTGGCTATTTGGACAATAATTAAAGCAATTCATGGTAAGATGGGTAAGTATTTAGAAGATCCTTTTGTTCAGAGTTCTTTAGATTTGCCAGCAAAATCACAAACGGTTTCTGAAAAGGCTGATACAATCATGGGGATCGCTACTCATTCTCATGCTTAAATAATTCTTAAATTCTGTAAAATTAGTTATTATAAACACTAAAAGAGAAATTGTCAAGGTTTAACTAATAACAAAATATACTAAAATATAACTAAATATAATTTTAGCCACAAAATGGTTATTTATAACTTAATAACTTTGTATAATGTTAAAGTATATGGAAAGTATAAGATTAAATAATAATAAAACATGTAATGTGTTTTTTGGGATAGGTAGTGTATTAAGTAAAATTATAATTGGAGTGATCGGTTTCGCTTTGATTTCTACAGTAGCATTAAGTAAGGCTAATGCTGGAGAAAAACCGGAAGTAGATGAGATAATATCTGCTTTCCAGACAATTAACTGGGATGATTATAATTATAAAGCTTCAATCAATCCTTTTTCGAGTTCAAAATATTGTGAAGCGAACCCGAACTTTGATTCTTCAAAAGAGTCATCAATTGATAATCCTAAAGTTGTGTTTATTTCAAATGCTGATTTAGATCCAGAGTATGATAATTGCTTAGCGATGCAGTCTTATTATGATCAAAGTATGGAGATTTTGACAGATGGTGAATTTGGTTCACAAGGTCAAAATTATGAAGACTTGAATGATGCTGCTAATAATATGAATAAATCTTATAAACCAGCTGGAATAATTACAAGTGCTGATTCTCCTTTCAAAGATATTTATGGTTTTAGGCAAGATCATCCAAAATATACAACTGGCGAGGCTACTAAAAAAGCACTTGATGGCGCTTGGGCACAAATTGGGGTAACTGAATCACAAGTTGTCGCTTATTATTCTTATGCAAAATACTACAAAGTTGCTAATGATCAAATGTTTGAACGGTATAATATCGTGAACCAGATTAATGGGGCAGAACGTCAGTGGGGAAATGAATCTTGGTATATACAGTGCAAGATGAATAAAGAATCTGCTGGAGAAAAAGCTCAAACTGCATTAACTGAATGTGAGCAGATGTGGGCTGATGCTGCTAAGAACTCAAATCACAAATCTGATTTTGATAATAATGGAGCTGAAAAAGATGCTTCTTTAATCAATAAAGCAGCTATTGAAATGGCGCAAACAGCTTACAATCTTCAAAATAACTTATATTCTGTGATTGAACAAACTTTGCAAACAATTTCTCGTGCCCAGGCACAACAAAAAGCTTTCCCGATTCACGAGGAAATGGCAGCGCAAAATTTTAATATCACAACTCTTTCGGAAGATGATTTGCAAATACTTGAGGATTCTGGTGTTGATGTTTCAGGATATCGCGAAATAATTGACAAAGCACACGCTGGTGTTTACGAATATAACGAGGATTTTTCGGTTGCTAGTGATTCCAACGGAAAAAGATTGGCGTATTCTGATGCTGGCGATTGTTACGATTCACAATCTGGTAAGTTGAATGACAATACACTTTTCTCTCAATGCCTTGGAACAGAAGAGGATGAAAAATTCCAACGCCCAAGCATTACTTTTTCTACTGACTTTTCTAATCCAGATGGCTATAGTGGTGACACAAATTTTTGGTCTGTAAAGTCAGAAGATGCAACAGATTATAGTAATGAAACAGTAAATCAACTTCCAAGCCAAAGACTCTCTATTCAAAATTATGCTGGAATGAGCGTGTCAAATCGAATTACTGGGTCAGGAAAGTTACCAGATTATATTAGCCATTTGACATTTGATGAGCATTTGCCTCAATCTATGAAAGATTCGGAAGTTCAGGATACGACCCAATACTCAAAAGCTGGTAATATTATGTGCGATGTTGATCCGGGTGGAACAACTGAATTTACAATTAAGTCACATATTAATGCTAGCGGTGAATATACCAGCCAAGAAGCAAATAATCACGAGACTTATGACCAAAGAGAATACGATCTTTGCCAAATTGATGGCTTGAATATTAATTTAACTGGAGCCTTAGGTGAAGTTTATGAACCTGAAATTATTCTTAATGATACTCAAGCAGCTACTGGAGGACAAATTGATGTTCGTGGGAATGACAAATGGGCATATTCAAAGGACAAAGGGAAGATTCAAGATATTGAAATTAAGTTTGTTGTTCGCCAAGATAAATTGAACTTAGGATATATGACTCGCAATAGTGATACTGATCACACTTGGGTTGAAAACAAAACTTCACCAGCTAATGATGCCATCACTTTGGGAAATAAAGATAGCGATATAATTGGTAATATTATGGCTAAAAATGGCATTCAATATTATGGAACATTTAACAATACAAACTTGACGAGAAAAGATAAAATTCGTGTTGACCCAACCAATAATTGGACAGGTTCTCCGACAATTAATGATAGAGCTGTTGATGCGGTTTATATTTCATCTATGAAGCACGAAACGGGTTCACATACCGGTGCAGTTTTAGGAACTTCTGGAAAAAGCTGGGATATTTGTCAATCGTATGTTGAAATGGAAGAAAATGCCGGAGTAATTGAAACGAATAACTTTTACGACAAAGATGGCAATGTTATTTCTAATAAGACTGGATATACAGTTTCAAGTACTTCTGAATTGGGGTATTATGGACCTTATGAAGAAAAAGAGGCTAGTAATTATGATACTCAGCATTGCTCTTATGGTTGGGGAGGTAATGAAGTAAAACAATACGTAACTCCTTCTTCTGATGATGATAATAAATGGCCAGTTCTAGGAAATATTGATTA
>JAISHP010000153.1 GCA_031262545.1 Candidatus Ancillula hodotermitis
ATTAAATAGATTAGATTTAACTTTCTTGAAATCTCCACATTGCAGTCCTTTAATTAAATTTTGAATATTTTTTTCAGTATTTAAATTTGAAATTTTATTTGGAAAATCCATATCAAAAGTTGAATAACTAAGCGGAGTTGAAATACCCTTAGAAAAAGTTTTTGTTTTGAGCCTTAAATCAACACATCCTTCAACTTCTTGAACTATTTCACCAAAATGACTACCTATTGCTACAGTTCTTTCCTGATTTTTTTCAAAATAATTTTTGGTCGTCAAATAAGCAAAGGCAATATCAGTCCCTAACTTTCTAGTTATCTCTAGTAATACATCTTCAGCTATCTGCAAATTTTTTGGAAGCAGAGAATGTAAACCATAAATAACGGCGGCTGCATTAGAAGACCCTCCCGCTAGACCGGCTCCAAGAGGAATATTTTTGTTAATATTAATATTTAAATGGTAATTTTTCACTTTGGCACATTTTAAAACTAATTCTGCAGCCAAAACAGCTAAATTATGAGAATTATCAATGTCTTTACTCCCTGCAACCCCATTCATCTCACAAACAATTTCTTTTTCATTAGAAACACCTAGATCTAAATTTATTTCAACATCATCATGAAGAGATAATGAGTAAAGTAAAGTTTCAACCAAATGTTTAGAATCTGGCTTATCTCCAGAATAATCAATTTCAGATCCTAAAATCCTAAAATATAAATTTACTTTGGCAAAGCCGGGAAAAACTTTTGGACCTAACAAACTCATTTATATATTATACTATTACTTTCCACTCTCTTGGTTGCAAAGAAATTTCTCCAAAACCTTCAACTTCAAACTGAACTGGGGTTATATCAAGATTAAAAGCAAAAACCTTTTCGTTCTGATTTTTTCTTTTAAAAACATATTGTTTATTTTGCAAATATAGCATTTCGAAATCTTGCCAACCCGTCTGCAAAGCCGGTTCTGTTTTTTTTAGATATATCAAATAACGAAGATAACTATTTATTGAGCAATCTAAATCAGGAACAGAGTATTTTAACCTCACATCAAAATCAGCTTTTTCACCTTCTGACCTCTTTCCTTTTGGTTCATATTCTGTTCCGTAATAGACACAAGGATTTCCAGGCAAAGTAAAAAGTAAAGCTAAAGCTAAACGAAATTGACCTTCATCAAAACTATCGCCCTCTTTAATTATTGCACCTTTTTCATCCTTATCTTGCCAATGTTTAACAAAATGAGACCCAAGACGATTTGTATCATGATTATCTAAAAATGTCAAAAGATCAGCTGTTGGGTAATCTTTTTTATGATTTTCACAAGTCCAATCTAATTCCCAAAAATTATTTTCTTTAATACTTGACCAAATAGCTTTATATAAATTATAATCAGTAACTGAATTTAATCCACAATCTAAAAGACGCTGATATTCACCATGAATTTGTTCTCCAATCAAAAAATCAGGATAGCTTTTTCGCAAAGTTTTTAAAAAATCACTTGGCAATAAATAAGCCACATCTAACCTAATTCCATCAATATTAAATTGTTTTTTCCAAAAATGAACAATTTGCATAATGTAATTAACTAATTCTGGACAATCATGATTTAAGCAAACTAAATCGAAATTACCTTCCCACCCTTGGTAATTTAAATTATCCTCGGGAAAATAAAAACTACTAACAATCTGCTCAGGTTTTTGATTCCTTTCTCCTGAGTATATATTATCAAAATCGATATTTTTAAACCAATTTAAATATTGAGAATTTTCTCTTTTATCCAAAACGTCTTTAAATGCCCAAAACTCTCTACCAACATGATTAAAAACTCCATCAATAGTAACCTTCAATCCGTTTTGATGACAAAAATCAACAAAATCTACAAACTCTTGATTTGTTCCAAATCTTGAATCTACAATTCTATAATCAATAGTATCATAACCATGATTAACAGATTGAAAAATCGGGGTCAGATATAAATCAGTATATCCAGTCTCTTTTAAAAATGGAATCCAAGCTTTAAGTTCTTGAATTGTAAAAGATAGCGAATAAAACTGGTAAAAAATTTTCATATATATTATAAGGTTTAATTTTAATTCATTAATTTTGATGTAACGAAGAATTTAACTCAACTCCAGCAGTCTTTAATTTTCTGCGCTTGACCTCAATTTGACCAGTTAATGAATTACGAATAAAGAGTAAACCAGGCGCATAAGCTAATTCTTTAGCTTTAAAAACTTCACCTTCAAGAACAACTTTGGTTCCGGCTGTAATATACAAACCAGCTTCAATAATACAATCATCTCCAAGAGGGAAACCTAAACCAGAATTTGCTCCCAAAAGTGAACGTTTACCAATAGAGTTAACAATTTTCCCTCCACCAGAAAGAGTTCCCATAATTGAAGCTCCACCACCAACATCAGAACCATCTTCAACAATTACACCTTGAGAAATACGTCCTTCAATCATACAAGTTCCAAGTGTCCCAGCATTGTAATTACAAAAACCTTCATGCATAACTGTTGTTCCAGGGGCGAGATGAGCTCCAAGACGAACACGATCAGCATTACCAATCCGAACTCCTTTAGGAATAACGTAATCAACCATTCTCGGAAATTTGTCAATCAAAAGAACAGTTGGCGCAAAACCAAATTTCTGTTGCAATCTAAGTCTAGTCAGCTCAAATCCATCAGCTTGGCAAGGTCCAAAATTCGTCCAGACAACATTAGCTAGTTTTGAAAAAATATTATCTAAATTAATAGTATTAGGACGAACTAAACAATAACTTAGAATATGAAGACGTAAATAGACATCTTTCGCATCATTAGGTTCAACATACAAATCCGAACAAACAAACATAACCTTTCTATTAACACCTCTGGCTTGATCCGGTCCAGAAAGTTGCAATAAATTTTCAGGTTCACCCTCTTCGGTTGCCTGTGTAAAAGCAGCTTGTTTTTCTTCTTCGTTTCCAACATTTGGATTTGGAAACCAAGTATCTAATATAGTTCCATCAAAAGCAATGGTTGCTAAACCCCAGCCCCATGCAAATTCATCTGTCCTTTGATTTGAATTATTTTGTCCTTGATTCACAGTTCCTCCGATTCTTTATTTTTAGTTTTCTTTTCAATTTTACAAATTTTATCATTCATCTTGTTATTTGTTTTGTCATTTGTTTTATCGTTATTTATAGATTCATCAACAATTCTAAAGGGCTTAATAACTTTAGCAATCCGTAACTTTTGATTTTCTTTTTTACTTAAGTCTGGTTCTTTATCTAAAATTTTGTAACCTGTTTTGTAACTGTAATAATTTACAGTTTGTCTTTTAAAAAGTTTTTTTGATTCCACAACTAAAGTATCTATACCGAAAGCTGATAAATAATGAGCTAGATCAGCCGCTGCTGCAATACCTTGACTCGAAAGTGGACGCTCGTTTTTATCACCCGCCCATGATTTTTTTAAAATTGCTTCACAAGGTTCAATCTCTAACATAATTCCGGTAAAAAATTGTTTCAAATCAGAATGTGTTTCACAAAAATCCTTAAGCATAACTTTATCGTTGCGATAGGTCAACATCTCTAAAGCGTTCTCAAGTGTAACCCATTTGACATCATCAATTTCCTTTTCAGAAGCTGGACTAACTGGAAAACGAACTTTTAAATACTTACCTTTAGGATTTGCTAAAAAAGCAGAATAATAGCGAACTTTTTTATTATAAGTCGGAAGATCATATTTTGAAACATGTTTAACATCAATATTATTTTCAATTGGGTATTCAAGTTCTTTTATCACTTTCTGTAAAACAACTTTTTCCCCAGCTTCTTCTTCAATTTCACGAATTGCTGCAATAGCTGGATGCTCTCCTGGCTCAATTTTCCCTTTAGGAAAAGACCAATCTAAATAACGAGGACGATGAACCAACAAAACTTTTACTTTATCATCTTCTATTTTAAAAACAACACCACCAGCAGCCCGCTCTTTTTTTGAGTGCTCTTTTGGATCTTGTTCTTTTACAACAACTTCATTAACTTCTTTTTTCATAATAAATACTATTTTAACTTAATTGCCCTTGATTTATTTTTCATAGCTTTAATAATTTGAGCTTGGATATCAACCAAAGGATGCCCTTCTTTATCAAGAAAATTACGAACATAATTACCATCTGGCATTAGGTCAAAAGCTGAAACCTTTTCAGACATTGTAAATTCTAGTAAATTTACCAATTCACCTATCTGATCAGGTTCAACAATTTTTATAAGTGTTTCAACCCTTCTGTCTAGGTTTCTGTGCATTAGATCCGCAGAACCAATCCAAACTTCTGGCCCAACCAAATTAGGATCATTTTTCTTTTGAGCAGGAGTTTCATGATTAATTTTATCTTCAATAAATTTATCTTCGACTAATTGTTTGTCATTAAGCAGAGGGTGAGCAAAGGCATAAATTCTACTATGCTCAAGAAAACGTCCAAGAATAGAACGAACTCTTAAGTTCTCAGAAAAAGGTTTTACTCCTGCTTTAACAGCACAAATTCCTCTAACAATCATGTCAACTTTTACACCAGCTTCAGATGCCCTATAAAGAGCTTCTATACATTCTTCATCAACGATAGAATTAACTTTAATCTTAATCCAAGAATCTTCACCACGTTTAGCAGCCTCAGTTTCATTATAAATTCTTTCCAGAATTCCTTTTCTAATCGATCTTGGTGCCACAAGAAGTCTTTCATACCTACTTTTAGGGGCATAACCAGAAAGTTGATTGAATAATTTGCTCAAATCATCACCAACATCCTGACTTTTGGTCAAAAGACCATGATCTGTATACAATCTAGCAGTTTTTGGATTATAATTCCCTGTCCCAACATGTGAGTAGTGAACAATTTGATCTCCTTCTCTTCTAATAACGAGCGAAAGTTTACAATGAGTTTTCAATCCCACAATCCCATAAACAACGTGAACTCCTGCTTTTTCAAGTTTTCTCGCCCACTCAATATTTCTCTCTTCATCAAATCTAGCTTTAATCTCAATCAAAGCTAAAACTTGTTTACCATTTTGAGCCGCATCAATCAAAGCTTGAACTATAGGAGAATCACCAGAAGTTCTATATAAAGTTTGTTTGATTGCTAAAACATTTGGATCACTGGCCGCTTGTTCCAAAAATCTTTGAACTGAAGTAGAGAAAGAATCATATGGGTGATGTAAGAGAATATCACCCCTAGAAACAGCCGCAAAAATATCAATCTCATCTGAACTTTGTTCTTTGGAAATATATCTATGTGTTTTAGGCATAAATTTTGGATAACGAAGATCTGGTCGATCAAGAGAACTTATTTGAAATAAACCGGTGTGATCAAGTGGTCCAGTCAAGATAAACACCTCTTGTTTATCAACACCAAGCTCACTAATTAACCAATTTCTAACATCAGAACTCATCTCTTCAACAACTTCCAAACGAATAGGTGGTCCAAATTTACGTCTTAATAATTCTTTCTCCATTGCTTTCAAAAGATTTTCTGCATCATCTTCCTCAACCTCTAAATCTTCATTTCTGGTTACTCTAAAAGCGGAAGCTTCTTTTATTTCCATTCCTGGAAAGAGCATTTCAAGATTCTCCTGAATTAAATCTTCTAGTGTTATATACCCCAAAGAAGAATGATCATCTCCTCCATCTACAACAATAAATCTTGGAAGATTTGAAGGAATTTTAACTCTTGCATAGTGCTCTTGACCTGTTTTTGGATTTTTAACTATTACAGCAAGCGAAAGTGAACCTCCGGAAATATAAGGAAATGGATGAGCCGGGTCAATTGCCAAAGGTGTTAAAATTGGATAAATATCACGAGTAAAAATATTCGTTAAATACTGCTGTTGATCTGTTGAAAGATTGTTCCATTTCCAGAATTTAATACCTTCTTTTTCAAGAGCCGGCGCCAATTCTTTACAAAAATAATTCGCATGATCAATCTGCATTTTGTTTGCACGTTCCAAGATAGTAAAAAAGACATCTTTGGGCTGCAAGCCAGCAGCACCAACAACAGCTAGACCCATTTTAATTCTGCGTTTTAAACCAGCAACCCTAACCATAAAAAATTCATCAAGATTACTAGCAAAAATAGCAGAGAAATTTACTCTTTCAAGCAAAGGAATATTGGGATCTTGCTCCATTTCAAAAACACGTTGATTGAATTGCAACCAACTGAGTTCTCTTTCTTGAAATCGATCTGAGCCGACCTGAGCTTTAATGTGCTTATATTCAACATCAGCAATATGCTCAGCAATATTATCTTGAGCTATTAAAGATGGTTTTTTATGAACAACAACCTTTTCACTCACGCTATTAATATTATTCTTTTTAGCTGTAACCATAGTAATATTATAGTCTTGGTAATAACAGTTCGGCGATTTGAATTGTGTTTAAAGCAGCACCTTTACGAAGATTATCACTACAAACAAATAAGGCTAGACCTTTTTGATTTAATTTCTCACCAGGTTTCAAGATCGTAGGGTCAGCCCCCTCTAAAGAAAAATCTTGTCTAATTCTTCCAACATAACTTGGATCGTTTCCAGCAGCCATTTGAGGTGTGACAATTCCAGCAACAGATCCACCAGCTTTAGCTCCAGAACCTTTAACTTCAACACCTGAACCTGTAAGATTTTTTAGCGAATCAGTCACTTCTTTTGAATTTGCCGTTCCTTCGACAACAACATTAGGAGCAGTTTTTAGGATATCAACAGCTTCTAAAGGTGTAATGTCATTTTCAAATTCACAAGAAATGCTTAATGAATGTCCTGTAAAAACCGGAACCCTAACGCAAGTTCCTTAAACTCTCAAATCAGGAATATGTAAAATCTTGCGC
>JAISHP010000144.1 GCA_031262545.1 Candidatus Ancillula hodotermitis
CATCAAAAAAGGAATTATTTAATATGATTGATCATTACCTTTCTTGCCAAATTCGTCTTTTTTTGGCTTTGCGTGGAGATATTGCTGTTGATAGACCCGTGGCTAATGATTGGACTACAGCGGAGTTCGTTGAGGCTTTAAGGCGTAGAAATCGTAATTATTTAAGGCATGATCGTAATACTCAAATTCATGCTCTAGCTAATCCGCTCACAATTGCGGTTGCTTGTTTCCCTGGTGGAAACTCAGCTTTAGGGACGGATAATCAGGGAGAAGTTGATCGTTTGCTTGAGAAGCAAGATGCTGGAGCAGATTTTGCCATTTCGCAAGTGTTTTATAAACCTCAAGTATTTGATGAGTTTATGACTTTAGCTCGTAAACAAGGGGTGACTATACCAATTATTGCTGGAATCTTACCACAAAATAATTTAATAGGTATTCAAAAGTCAGCTAAAATTCTCGGCGTAAGTGCACCTACTGATATTCTTGCGTTTTTTGCTAAGCTTGAAGAAACTGAAGACGGGCAAGAGTTAATAACAAAATATTATGCTGATTTGTGTAAAAAAGCGTATGAATCTGGTTCTGCAGGTTATCACTTTTTCACTATGAATAAACCTGATTTAGCGTTAAATGTTTTGAAATTACTAAATATATACTAATTCCAATATACTAATTCCAATATACTAATTCTAGTAAGTTAATTTTCTATTTTTTTGAATTTTCTTGTTGCTCTTTTTTTAAAACTTCTTCATAAGGGATAATTATCGGGTATTGATGCTGAACTGTTTTTGAACTCGGCAATGCTTTAGGAATAGGATTGAGAATATTATTTGCCTTCTTGTTTGCTTGACGTTGACGTTGACGATAATATCGCATTTGCTCTTTAAGGGACATATTTTGTGGTGATATTTTGATTTGTCCAGCTTCATCAGCTTGAAATACATTATTCTTTTCACGATAAAACACAACTTCACGTTTTAAAATATTATTTTCTTCTTGAAGTTTCATTATAATACCTATTCCTTCAAGATTTACACCTCTTTCAGCCAAGGAACGGACATATTGAAGTCTTTTGATATCTAAATCTGTGTATCTTCTAACGCCACCTTTTGTTCGCTGAGGAATAACCAAACCTACTTTTTCATAATGTCTTAAAGTTTGAGGATGAATTCCAGCGATCTTTGCGGTTTCAGTAACATTGTGCAAATTCGGATCTCTCATACATCTATATTATAGTATAATATTTAAGTAAAGTCTAAAAATCTTAGGCGAGGGTGTTAACACCGTTATCGACGAAAGGAAATAAATTATGGCTGATTTTAAATTTGAATCAGAAAAAAGAAACGAATTCGGAAAAGGATTTGCGAGAAGATTGAGAGCTGCTGGCAGAGTTCCTTCAGTTTTGTATGGTGGTGGACAACCAGCTTTGCACATTTCTCTTCCGACTCATGAACTATCTCAAGCAGTTCGCATGCCAAATGCATTGTTTGAAGTAAAAGTTGATGGAAAGGAACATCTTGCTCTTGTAAAAGATGTCCAAAGAGATTTTGTTACTCGTGCAATTGAACATGTTGACTTACTTGAGGTTAAAGATGGTGAATCAGTTGAGGTTCCAGTATTATTTAATGTTACAGGTGAGTCAAAGCCAGGTTCTGCTGTTTCTGTTTCTTTGAAACGCTTGACAATTCGCTGTAATGCTACAGCTATTCCAAGATCAATTGATTTAGATATTACTGGTGCAGAAATTGGACAACACTTTCACGTTGCAGATTTGAATTTACCTGCTGGTTCTGAGGTTGTTGGTCTTCCTGAGGATCACGTTTTAGTTGCAATTAAAGCTTTTGTTGTTCGCAAAGAGGCGCAAGTTGATGTTGCAGGTGGAGCTCCTGAAGGCGAAGGCGCTGAAGGTGCTGAAGGTGAAGCTACTGAAGAAGCTGCTGAGTAATTTTAGCGAGTAATTTTAGCGAGTAATTTTGTAAGTTTTTAAATAATCCCTCTTGGCTTTCTTATAGTTCTTCAAGAGGGTTTATTTTTAAAGAATGGTATGTAAATGAAAATTATTTGCGGTTTAGGTAATCTTGGGGAAAAATATCAAGATACATATCACAATTTGGGTTTTACCACTATTGATACTATAGCTGACCAGATAGGTGCAAAGTGGGGAACTTCTAAATTCCAGGCTTTAGTTGCTGATGGTAGATTTCCTATTGGGAGCAGAGGAGATAAGATCTTATTAATAAAACCGCAAAAATTTATGAATCTTTCTGGAGATCCTCTGCAACAAGTGGCAAAATATTATAAAGTTTCACCTGAGGATATAATTGTAATCCATGATGATATTGATCTCCCTTTTGGAGAAATTAAAATTAAAATCGGTGGTGGAGAAGGCGGACATAATGGATTGCGTTCGATTACGAAATGTTTAGGAACGAAGGAATATTATCGGATTAGAATTGGCGCAGGTGTATCAGCTAATGATGTTCTAAGCAAAATTAAATCTGCTCATAAAAAAAATCTTCAATTGGTTATTGATAATGCAATTGGAGCGACTGAACTTTTGATCACTGAAGGATTGACTGCAGCTCAACAAAAATATCATTCTATGAATTCTTTTTAAGTAAATGAAATTAATAGAAATTGTTAAAAAGATTGAAGAAAATGATGAAAATTTTAATCAATTAGTCGAAAAAATTGGTATTCTCGATGGTTTCTCAGTCGGAGAATCGATTTTTGCACCGCATAGATTTAGGGATATTTTTTTAACAGCGCTACTGGTTTTTCGTCCTGTTTATTTGATAGATCAAAAGTTAGAGCCTTCTAAGTATATTACACCTGAACCTCTTTTTAATACTAACGGGTTTGCATTAAAAATTGGTGATGAAATTAGTCTTGATGTTTTGTCAACTTGGTTAATTGAGAATGGCTACTCTAGAGAATATCATGCCGAAACTAATGGCGATTTTTCAATACAAGGTGGGAATGTTGATATTTTTGAGCAAGATTCAGATTTTATTTTGCAAATTGAATTGTTTGGAGATGAAATTGAGCAGCTTTCGCTGGTGGAGAATCATACTCGGAAAGTAATTTCTAGACCAGAAACAGCGATTATAAATCCTGTTCAAAGCTCAAATATAATTACCGCAAATATGATTACAAAGTCTAAAAATAACATTGAAGAAGAAGATCAGTTGGATATCTTTTTGGATGTTTTACCGGCTAATGCGCTTGTTGTTATTAAAGACCCCGATTTGATTGATGATGATAATTTAGATAAATTTCTTGAAGTTACAAGAAAACTTAGCGAATTAAATGTCACTACTATTTCTTTTGTAAGTTTGGGTGGATATAAAAATAGTATTAAAATTAATGATGAAGACAATGTGAAATTATTCTTAGAAAAATATGAAGAACTCTCTGATATCAAGCAACAAAGAAAAGAGAAAAACAATCAGGCGAATCGACGTGATGAAAAAAAGCCAATTGAAAATAACAGACTTGATGTCAAGGATTTAGAGATTGGTGATTTTGTCGTTCATGATTTGCACGGGATTGGTCAATACGTGGGAAGAGAAGAGAGAGTAAGTGAATTTAATTTTGATGAAGACGGAAATAAAATTGTTGAAGAATATTTAGTTATCAAATATGCACCAAGAGGGAAGAAGACTGATGAGCCTGATTACTTATATGTTGCTGTAACAAATCCAGAAAACTTGGCAAAGTATGTTGGAGCAGATAATCCTAAACTTAGTAAATTCGGTGGAGTTGAGTTTGCTAAAATTAAAAAGAAGACGAGGAAATATGCACAGGATATTGCACGTAAGTTAGTAAAAATTTACGCTAGTAGGATAAATTCTGAAGGATATATTTTTTACGAAGATGATGACGAAATGAAAGAAATGGAGTCTCTTTTTGAATTTGAATTAACTCCTGATCAAGAAAGAGCAATCGAAGATGTCAAGAATGATATGGAAGCTCCGTATCCTATGGATAGATTGATTTGTGCAGATGTCGGGTTTGGTAAAACAGAAGTTGCTATTAGAGCTGCTTTTAAGGCTGTTTTGAGTGGTAAACAAGTTGCAATTTTGGCTCCAACAACGATTCTTTCTTCTCAACATTATGAAACATTTTCTCGCAGGTTAGAGAAATTTCCAGTAAATATTGCACTGCTTAATAGATTTACACCTCGCGAAGATAAGAAAAACATATTAATTCAATTAGAAGCTGGTTTGATTGATATAATTATTGGAACACATTCAATTTTGAATGACAAAGTTATTTTTAAGGATCTTGGGTTACTTGTAATAGATGAAGAACAAAGATTTGGAACTGCTCAAAAAGAAAAAATTAAGCAAAAACATCCTCAAATTGATATTTTAACTTTGTCTGCTACACCGATTCCTAGAACTTTAGAAATGGCATTAACAGGCATTAGAGATATATCATTGATTGCTACTCCTCCTGAGAATCGTCAGCCAATTCAAACTAGTGTTCTTGAATCTTCAGATAAGTTAGTGAAAGATGTTATTGAATTTGAACTGCAAAGAGGTGGACAAGTATTTTTTGTTCATAATAATATTTCAACCTTACTCGCTAAGGCTAATAAAATAGCTGAACTAATTCCTGGTGCGAGAATTGGAATTGCTCATTCAAGATTGAGTGAAGGAAGGATAGATAAAATTATTGATCAATTTTGGAAAAAAGAAATTGATGTTTTAGTTTGTACAACTATTATAGAAACCGGTTTAGATATTGCAAATGCAAATACATTAATAGTCGACAGGGCTGAGCGATTTGGCTTAACTCAGCTGCATCAGCTAAGAGGTAGGGTTGGAAGAAGTGAAATTAAAGCTTATGCTTATTTTTTCTATTCAAAAGGGAAAACAATTACTGAAGCAGGCTACAAGAGATTAGAAACATTGCAAGATCTTTCTGAACTCGGGCAAGGCACAGCAATAGCGATGAAAGATTTAGAAATTCGAGGTAGTGGAGATTACTTGGGAAGAGAGCAGTCGGGGAAAATTGCTGGTGTTGGCTACGATTTATATGTTAGAATTATGGCACAAGCAGTAGAGAATTTAAGAGATCTTGAAGATTGAATAAATTACAATAAGTGTTGTAAAAAAAATGCACTTTTAAAAGATTTATTAAAATGACTATTTTTAACGAATTATGTTTGTTTCGGGGAGATGAACTAAATAGTTACCGATAATTTCTTTAGAATATTTTTTAGTCCAATTATCACCAAGTTTTTGTCCGACAGTAGCAAGCTTAAATTTTTTCTCAAAATCCTTGCGCATTTCTTTTCTAATTTTTTCGGTTGTTCCGCCCCAAACACCAATTTCTTGTTTGTCAGCAATAGCTTTTTCAAGGCATTCTTCGCAAACTGGGCAAGAATGACAAATGTCAATTGCTTTCTTTTCTTGTTCTTTAGCAGCGTCTGAAGTTCCGATAGGAAAAAACAGTTCAGGATCCAACTCTGAACATTTAGCTTTCTTTTTCCATGTCTTGTAATTATCCACAAAAATATTATTTCATATAATTTTAAGATTGTCAATAATTTACGCATAATTTAGTATATTTTTTCTTTTTCTTCACAAAAAATTTTAAAGTTTTTGATATAATATTTATATGCCCCTGTAGCTCAGTCGGTTAGAGCAGCGGACTCATAATCCGTTTGTCGCAGGTTCAAGTCCTGCCGGGGGCACATTGATTTAGTCTCTAACCGACGTAGTCGGAATAATAAAAATATTATTTTTAGTATTAAAATGAAAAGAGCAGCGGACTCATAACAACGAAGTTGCTTGTCCGTTTTGTATTCAGGTTCAAGTCCTGCCGGGGGCACGTTTCTTATTGTCTAATCTAATGTCTAACTAGGTAACATTTGTTTTTAGCGGTATTCATTGTATAATATAGATATGGCTGATAATGTAAAAGTTGATTCATTCGTAGATCCAAAAACTGATGAAGGTTTGGTAATTTTAAGACATTCTTGTACTCATATTATGGCGCAAGCAATTCAGAATTTATGGCCAGGAACTAGATTGGGAATTGGTCCAGTTGTTGAAAATGGTTTCTATTATGATTTTGATTTGAGTGATTCCCAGTTAGATGCCTTTTCTCCTGATGAATTCAAGAAAATTGAAAAAGAAATGCAGAAATTAATCAATCAGCAGCAAATTTTTGTTAAAAGAGAAATTTCCTATGAAGAAGGTTTGGCTGAATTCGTAGATGAGCCTTTCAAGCTTGAATTAATTTCAAAAAAAGGTAATGTTGATACAGTTACGGGTGAACCACTTGAAGGCGATGAAACAAATACTTTAACAATTTATGATAATTATCGTCCAGCTAGAGATAATGATTTAGACTCTGTCGTTTTGAGTGATTTTGTGGAAAATTGGCAAGATTCAGGAATTAAAGAAGGTCAAAAATATGTTCATGTTTGGAAAGATCTTTGCAAGGGGCCACATCTACAAAATGCCAAATTGATTGGAAATGCGTTTAAGATTATGAAATCATCTTCAGCTTATTGGTTGGGTGATGACCAAAATCCACAAGTTCAGAGACTATACGGAACAGCTTGGGCCAGTAAAGAAGAATTAAAGGCTTATTTAACTAGGCTTGAAGAAGCCGAAAAGCGTGACCATAGAAAATTAGGAACGCAATTAGATCTTTTTAGTTTCCCTGATGAGATCGGTTCTGGTCTGGCTGTATTTCACCCTAAAGGTGGAATGATAAGAATGGTTATGGAGGATTACTCTCGAAAGAGACATCTTCAAGAAGGATATTCTTTTGTAAATACACCGCATATCACAAAAGCTAAACTTTATGAAATTTCTGGACATCTTGGATTTTATAAAGAAAATATGTTTCCTCCTATGGTTTTGCCAGATTCACCAGAAGGTGATGAATATTACCTAAAACCAATGAATTGCCCTATGCATAATTTAATTTTTAGAGCACGTTCACGTTCTTACAAGGAATTACCATTACGCTTATTTGAGTTTGGAACTGTTTATCGTTATGAAAAATCCGGTGTTATTCATGGTTTAACGCGTGTTCGTGGTTTGACTCAAGATGATGCACATATTTATTGTTCACGTTCGCAAATGAAAGATGAGATTACTAAAGTTCTAAATTTTGTTCTTGATCTTTTGAAAGATTATGGATTGAACGATTTTTATTTGGAGCTTTCAACTAAAGATCCGAAGAAATTTGTTGGATCAGATGAGATATGGGAAGAGGCAACAAAAACTCTTGAAGAAGTTGCTAAAGCTTCAAAATTAGATTTGGTTCCTGATCCAGGTGGAGCTGCCTTCTATGGTCCTAAGATTTCTGTCCAGGCTCGTGATGCAATTGGAAGAACTTGGCAAATGTCAACAATTCAGTTAGACTTTAATTTACCTGAACGTTTCAATCTTGAATTCCAAAATAACCAAGGACAGTTAGAACGCCCTATTATGATTCATAGAGCTTTGTTTGGTTCTATTGAGCGTTTCTTTGGAGTTTTGACTGAACATTATGCTGGAGCTTTTCCTGTTTGGCTTGCGCCAGATCAGGCTTTGCTGGTTCCTGTTGATAATGAGTTTGATGACTATCTTGATGGTTTTAGCAATAAATTAAATCAAGCTGGGATTAGATTTGAAAAAGATTACTCTGATGATCGTTTTCCTAAGAAAGTTCGTAATGCTTCTAAATCTAAAGTTCCTTTTGTTATAATTGCTGGAGCTGAAGATGCAGGAAATAATTCTGTCTCTTTCCGCTTTAGAGATGGTTCACAAATGAATGGTATTTCCCAAGATAAAGCAATTGAAATTATCAAAAAAGCAAATGATACAAAAATTCAAGTTACTACAGCTGATGATGTAAAGAATCTTTAGGAAGAATTACTAAGAAAAATTATTAGGAGGGTAAAATAATGGCGGATGTTGCGATAATAATGGGTTCTGATTCTGATTGGAGAATTATGAAACAAGCGGCAGAGGTTCTTGATGATTTTGGAATTAGTTATGATGCTGCTGTAAAATCTGCTCATCGTATGCCTTTTGAGATGTTGGAATTTGCCAAAACAGCACAAGATAAAGGCTATAAGATAATTATTGCAGGAGCTGGTGGCGCTGCCCATCTTCCAGGAATGGTTGCAGCTGCTTCTTCTTTACCTGTAATTGGAGTTCCGGTTTCTTTAAAAAATCTTGATGGTCTTGATTCTTTACTCTCTATTGTCCAGATGCCAAGTGGAGTTCCGGTTGCAACAATGGCTATAGATGGTGCTAAGAATGCTGGTATATTTGCAGCTAGAATTTTAGGGACATATGATCTCGAATTGCGATCAAAAATTGATAAATATCGTCAAGATTTAAATGATTTAGCAAAAGCTAAAGGTGAAAAATTAAAACAGGAGGTTCAGAATGCTTGAGGTTAAAGATCTGCATGTTGCAATTGGTGACAAAGAAATATTAAAAGGTGTTAATTTAGAAATTGAGCCAAATAAAACCTATGCAATTATGGGGCCTAACGGTTCGGGTAAGTCAACTTTGAGTTATACAATTGCTGGACATCCTCGTTATACAGTAACCAAAGGGAAGATTGTTTTAGATGGTGAAGATATTACAAATTTGCCTCCTGATGAGCGTGCAAAATTAGGAATTTTCCTAGCTCAACAACTACCAACTGAAGTTGAAGGTATTTCTTTATCTAACTTTCTTAGAGCTGCGGTTGGCGCAGTTAGCGGAGAAACGCCAGCTGTTCGTCAATGGGTTAAAGATTTACAAAAAGCTATGTCCGATTTGAAAATGAATTCTGATTTTGCAGGAAGAAGCTTAAATGTTGGCTTTTCCGGTGGTGAAAAAAAGAAAGCTGAAATTTTGCAGTTAAAAATGCTCAAACCAAAATATGCTATTTTGGATGAAACTGATTCAGGCTTAGATGTTGATGCATTAAAAATTGTTTCTGATGGCGTAAAACAAGCTAAAACTGAATCTGGTTTTGGAACACTTTTGATTACACACCATACGAATTTGTTAAAATATCTTATTCCTGACTATGTGTATGTTTTTGCTAAAGGACATATTGTTGAAGAAGGAACAAGTGCACTGGCTGAAGAGCTTGAGCAAACTGGTTATCAAAATTATATAAAATAGTAAATTATTAATTAAATTAATATTTATGTCTTACATATCTAAAATTAATTCTTTAAGAAAATCTTACCATCAGAGATTTGACGAGATAAAAGAAAAAGATTTTTTAGCAGATAAACCAACCGAGATTTTGCCGGAAATTATGCAAAATCTTTCTGATTTAGCTACAGATACAATAGAATCTGCGTTGAATATTGCATTAGGTGAGATTTTAGGGTCTGGTGAAGATAAAATCGACTTGGATACTTGTGGATTTATTGTTGTAGCAATGGGTAAATGTGGTGCAAGAGAGTTGAATTATATTTCAGATATTGATTTAGTCTATTTAGCAAACGAAGATTTGGTAAATTCATCCAAAGCAAATAAAATTGCTATTAAAATACAAGAAATTTTTAATGGTTTTATTGGCGAAGAGTTACCTCTGGTGGAGATTGATACAGCTTTACGACCAGAAGGGAAGGCTGGGCCTTTAGTCAGAACTCTAGATTCGACAAAGGCATACTTTGAAAAATGGGCTGTCAATTGGGAATTCCAAGCCTTACTAAAAGCTAGAGTTGTTGCTGGTGATAAAGAATTAGGAAAGTCATATGTTGATTTTGCTGAGGAACAGCTCTGGAAAGCCGCTAAGAGAGAAAATTTTGTTAGCGATAGTCGCAAAATGCGACAAAGAGTTATTGATAATATTCCATTAGAAGAAAAAGATAGAGAAATAAAATTAGGAGAAGGTGGGCTTAGAGATATTGAGTTTACTGTTCAGCTTCTTCAGTTAGTTCATGGAGAAGATGATTCAACTATTAGGGCAAAGGATACCCTTTCTGCTATTAGTGAATTAAAAAAAGGTGGTTATATTGGTCATTTAGATGCTGAAGAAATTGATTATGATTATCGTTTTTTAAGGGTTATTGAACACAGATTGCAAGTATTCCAAAATAAACGAACTCATTTATTTCCGATTAATGATGGAGGAGTAGGAACAGATTTAATTTATCAACTAGCTAAATCTTTTAAAATGAATAAAGATGAGTTTTTGGAGAAATATCAAAAGACTAGAATAAATGTGCGCAGGATTCATCTGCAAATATATTTTCGTCCAATTGTTACTTTGGCTGCTCAAAACTTACAAGAATCAGAAAATTCTAGGTTTGATTCAAAGGCAATGGTAATTATGCGTTTACAGTCTTTAGGTTTTGAAGATCCTTCAGCGGCCTATTTGCATATTCAGTCAATGATAAAAGGATCTGGGCGAAAGAATTTAGTTATCAAACAGGCGTTGCCAGCAATTTTGATGTGGATTGCTAATGGGCATTACAAGCAATATGCATTATTGACATTTAGAAAGATATTTGAAAAAATTGGAGATTTACCTTGGTTTGTTTCTTTACTTAGAGATTCTCATATTTGGACTGGTAGAGTTTGCTGGCTATTTTCAGGATCTAAAAAGATATGTGATTGGTTTTATCAATATCCAGATTTATTAAAGCAAATTGATAATGATGATGATTTATTAGTCAGAACCAAAGAATCACTAGAAAAAGAATTTTCTGCGACTTTTGATAGACATTTTGGTGATGAATCTAAAGAGGATTTGATTCGTAGATTAGATAGAATTCGCTCTAAAGAATTGTTACGTTTGGCTGTAGGATTTTTAGTTCAAACAATTGATTTGAAAACTACACAACAAGCGATTTCTAATGTGACTGATATTTTAATTTTGTACGCTCTTAAAGTTTTGGGAGCAAAAGATGTAGAGCCGATAGCTATGGGGCGCTATGGTGGGGAGGAAATGGGGTTTTCTTCAGATGCTGATCTTGTTTTCGTTAATTCTAATAGAGTCGATTCAAATATAGCAAGTAAACAAATAAGCCAATTTAAGAGATTGTTTGATATAGATCTGGGGTCAAGTAGTTTTGGATTGGAACTTGATTTTGAATTAAGGCCAGAAGGCAAATCTGGTTTGCTCTCTAGGTCTTTTGAAAGTTATCAGAAATATTATGAACAATTTGCTGATATATGGGAATTCCAAGCTCTTTTAAGAGCAAGGGTTTTATCTAAAGATGGGGAATTGACTGAGTTAATTAACAATTTTAGATATCAACAAAATTTAAACACACCTAAAAACTTATTAGAAATTAAGAGAATTAAAGCTCGTGTAGAAAACGAAAGAGAAAAACATATTGGATCAAGTGGTGTGGATTACAAACTTGATAAAGGTGGTTTGAGTGATATAGAGTGGCTAGTTCAAATTTATCAATTACAATCTACTTATAAAATACCTGAATTAAAAACAACTTCAACACTAAAAGCAATTGAAATTTTAAAAGAGAATGAAATTTTTACAGAAAAACAGTCAAAGACATTGACAAAAGCTTGGAAAAAGGCTTCTATTTTAAGAAATTTGGAAGCTTTAGATTGGCAAAATTTCGGATCAAAGCAGGAAGAAGTTGAAAAATTTAAGCATCTAGCTCGTAAAGCCCGAAAAGTTTATGAAAAACTTTTTTAATATATAATATTTATATGAAAACAGCGATTACTTATGGCACTTTTGACACATTACATTGGGGGCACATTGAAATTTTACGACGTGCTAAAGAAGCTGCTGAAGAATTAGCTGAGATAGGAGAGCCAGTTAGACTGGTTGTTGGGATATCCGATGATGATTTCAATGCCGAAAAGGGAAAACAAGCTTATCATACTTTTGAGGAGAGAGAAAAATTTGTTCAAGCGATTCGTTATGTTGATGAAACATTTCCCGAACATTCTTGGGGTCAAAAACCTGATGATTTTAAAAAATATAATGCAGATATTCTTGTAATGGGAGAAGATTGGAAAGATCGACCTGAATTTCAAGAAGTAAAGCATTTGATTAAAGCTAAATTTTTACCGAGAACAAAATTGATTAGTTCTACTGAAATTCGAAATATTGTTAGTAAAGCCGGAAAATAGATAAATATAAGCAAAATAGAAAAGAGAAAAGATGTATAAAGTTTCAGTAATTGGGGCCTCAGGTTACGCTGGACAAGAAGTTTTAAGACTGCTTTCAACTCGTTCAGATATTGAAATTGAACATTTGATGGCAGCTAGTTCGGCTGGAAAAAGAATGGGTGAAATAGCCCCAAATTTAATCTCTCTTAAAGAAAAGATTCTTGAAAGTGTTGATATAGATAAATTATCTGAATCTGATGTGATATTTTTTGCTTTACCACATGGAAAATCTGGTGAGTTTGCTAATTCACTGATTGATAAATACGGCGAAGATACTCCACTGCTTTTAGATCTAGGAGCAGATTTTCGATTAAAATCTGAAGAAGATTGGGCAGAGTATTACGGGTCTGAATATGCTGGTTGTTGGGATTATGGGTTACCTGAATTAGACCGTATTGGAGGAATTAATGCGCTCAGAAAATCTAAAAAGATTGCTGTTCCTGGGTGTAATGTAACAGCTGTTACTCTAGCTTTGCTTCCAGCAGTCAAGTTTGGTTTAATCAATTTAGACGATATTACAGCAACTTTAGCAGTTGGGTATTCGGGGGCTGGTAAATCTTTAAAGCCACATCTAATTGCATCTGAAGCGATAAATTGTTCTAAGCCATATGCAATTGGTGGAACTCATCGACATATTCCTGAAATTATTCAAAATATAAAAATTATTAATCCAGAAAGTGATAAGCAAGATATTAACTTAACTTTTACACCTGTATTAGTTCCTATGACTAGAGGGATTTTGGCGACTGTTTCTGCAAGATTGAATTCAGAGAGCAAAAATATTTCCACGAGTGAAATTTTAAAAATTTATCAAAATGTGTATAAAAATGAAAAATTCATTGATATTTGTTTTGATGATGAGATGCCCTCAACGGCGTCAATTCTTGGTTCGAATTTTGCAAAAATCAAGCCTGTAGTTGATAAAAAGTCTGGTAGGTTGATTATGTTTTCCGCAATTGACAATCTAGTTAGA